>CAZJVX010000184.1:0-3434 GCA_964549345.1 uncultured Flavobacteriales bacterium
CCCTAAAAGCACAGACCCTAATAACCAGTGGCTACCTGATGATGGGCAAGACAAATGTGTGGAAGTGTGGGTAAACGAATTACGATTGAGTGATTTTAATGAAAATGGAGGATGGGCTACTGTTGGAAGAATGAATGGGAACTTAGCAGATTTAGCAGATTTTGCTATTTCAGGAAATTATTCGACTCCAGGTTTTGGGAGTATGGAAAAAAGGGTTGCCGAAAGACAACAAGAATTTATGTATGGATTTGACGCCTCAAGTACCATTAAATTAGACAAGTTTTTTGGAGACCAATCTGGAGTAAATCTCCCCATGTACGTGGGTTACTCTAGGAATGTAATAAAACCACTTTATGATCCTTTAAGTCCCGATTTGATTTTCAAGCAAGAATCGACAGAAACAGAAGATCAATGGCGAGAGCGACTATACAATGGCATTGATTTAACGGAGCGAAAATCCATTAATTTTACTAATGTTAAAATAAATAAGAAGAAAAAGAAACTACCAAAACAAAAAGGAAAAAAAGAAGTACAAAACGAGGCTGAAGAAAAAGAGGGTGAGAAAAAGGTTGATACAAAACAAAACAATAAAAAACCAAAACCTAAAATTCCCATGCCGTGGGATGTTTCCAATTTCAGTTTAAATTATTCTTTTACAGAGTTTTCTCACAGAGATATTAATACAAGGCAAGATATTCAACGTAACTATTTAGGAAGTATTAATTATCAATACTCACCCAACATAAAGCCATTAGAACCCTTTAAAAAAGTAAACTTCATAAGAAAGTCTAAATGGTTAAGACTTTTAAGGGATTTCAACTTTTATTATTTACCAAAACAAATTGCAATTCGAAATAATGTGAATAGAACCTATAATATTTTTTCAACTAGATATAATTTTCCTGGTGGTGAGAATTTTGAGGTTCCTCAATATGGTAAACAATTCAATTGGGATAGAAATTATGATTTTAAATATGATTTGACCAAGAGCCTAAAGTTTGACCTTCAAGCTACAAATAGTGCTTTTGTGCAGGAAACTCCCGGGAGAATTGATTACGGTATATTTGGGTATGAAGATGATTTTGACCAGAGCTTAGTAAACCAAAGTTTAAAAAACTTAGGAGAAAATATGAGCTATAACCATACGAGTAACGTTTCCTATACTTGGCCACTTAAGAAGTTCCCACTTACGGATTGGATAACGCTTACCACAAGATACACGGCAAATTTTGATTGGACTAGAGCTCCCTTAGCACTAGATAATGATACTCTTTCGGTTGGAAATATTGTACAAAACTCAAGAGTAGTCGCTTGGTCAGGTAAACTAAATTTCACATCACTTTATAATAAGGTTCCTTATTTGAAAAGAGTGAATAAAAAATATGGGAATTCAAGAATTTCTAGATCTAGAAGTAATGTGTCTGCAGGCGGAAAGAAAACGTCCAAAAAAGAAAATGAGGAAGAAAAAGACGGGGATAAAAAAGGAAAGAAGAAGAAAAAAGGTGATAGTCCAGTTATGAAAGTAGTTGATCAATTTGCCAGGGTATTGATGTCCGTAAAAAGCATTAACGGTTCTTTCAACACCAATGATGGTATTATGCTTCCAGGTTATGGAAATCAAACCAACATGTTAGGGATGGATGATGACTGGCTTTCTCCAGGTTTAGCGTTTATTGCTGGAGGATACCAGGAAAGGGATTTAATGGGGACGAGGACCAGAATGAATTTTGCTCATCACGCTTACGACAATGGTTGGCTTGTGGACACCTCAAATTATAATTATATAAGTACTCAGTATACGGCTAATCACACAGAAAACATGAACTTTAAAGCTTCTATAAAGCCAATAAATAGTTTGCGAATTGATCTTTCAGCTGAGCGGAATTTGATGGAGAACAGATCTTCCAATCTAGGTCTTGACGATTTTGATCAATTTGCTTTATTAAATAATCAATTTAATGGTTCATTTAGCACATCCATAATAACTTGGAGAACCGCCTTCAAAGCAGATAAACTAAATGATACTACATTGAATAATCAAATTTGGGAGAACTTATTAAGCTACAGGCAAGATGTTTCAGAAATTGTTGCTTTGACTAATCCAAATTCTCCACAAACTCTTGAAAACACGGGCTATTATGCTGGATATGACAGTACACAACAAGACGTTATCATCGGGGCTTTCCTGTGTGCATATCGTGGCGAGACACCAAATATTAATAACATCAATCCTCTAAGTCAGCGAATACCGTTACCCAATTGGAGGATTACTTTTGATGGACTAACTAAAATAAAAGCGGTTAAAAAGCATATTAAAAAACTATCTTTTTCACATGCCTATCGATCTAACTTCACCTTGGGGAATTATACCACTAACCTTAGCGGGAATTGGGACAGTGAAGGAAATGCCATTGAGACCGATATAGCTGGAAATTATATATCTCAAAAACAAATTTTAACAATGAATATTATGGAGCAATTTGCCCCGCTTTTGGGAGTTGATTTAACTTTAAAAAATAACATGTCAGTAAAATTTGAAATGAAAAAAGATAGGAACGTTTCATTGAGTTTAGCGAACAATCAAATCACAGAAATCAAAGGGAGCGAGTGGAAGCTTGGGACAGGGTATACTTGGAAAAAACTAAAATTACCATTTAAACTGGCTGGTAATCCAATTGAACCTAGCGATCTTAGAATGAGACTAGATGTGGCTGTACGTGATAATAAAACCATCACAAGAAAAATTGTAGAGAATCAGAATTTACCTACTGCAGGCCAAAGAGCAGTAACCATACAGTTTTCGGGAGACTATAATTTAACAAAACAGCTGATGCTTAGATTATATTTTGATAGAAGGGTAAATACGCCTTTCATATCAACTTCTTTTCCTACAGCAAATACCAATGGAGGTTTTGCTTTAAGATTCCAGTTGAGATAGGTGAATATATACTCATTTTTTTTGTTTATTTGCACCAATAAATTGATTCATTATGAACGTTCCAAAAGAATTAAAATATACTAAAGATCACGAATGGCTTTCATTAGATGGTGATGTAGCTACCGTGGGTGTAACTGATTTTGCACAAAGCGAATTAGGTGATATTGTTTATGTAGAAGTGGAGACTTTAGATGAAACACTTGATAAAGAAGAAGTGTTTGGAACAGTTGAAGCGGTTAAAACAGTTTCCGATTTGTTTATGCCTATTTCTGGAGAGGTGATTGAGTTTAATGAAAAATTAGAAACTAACCCTGAAGTAGTGAATGAAGATCCATATGGAGAAGGATGGATGATTAAGATCAGAGTTTCTGATGAAAATGAATTAAATGAACTTCTTTCTGCTGATGAGTATGAAGGGGAGATTTCATAAATGTATATTCAAAGAACTAATTTATTATGCTTAATTTAGCCTAAAATGGAACCTAAGAAAAATCCA
>CAZJVX010000185.1:0-3423 GCA_964549345.1 uncultured Flavobacteriales bacterium
TAGTCAATGGATTTTTCTTTTTTGGTATTGCCTTGGGGGCTTTATTTTACTTAGCGCTCCATTATGCTACTGAATCCGGATGGGGTGTGGTTTTATTGAGAGTATTTGAAGGTATCATGTCAGCAATGCCTATTGGAATAGTGGTATTATTAATAGTTTTTATTGCCGGAACATTTGGTGGACATCATATTTATCCTTGGATGGACCCAGAATATACAGACCCAAATTCATCTCATTTTGACCCTATTATTTATGGAAAAAAAGCATACTTAAATCTTCCATTTTTCTGGATCAGGGTAGTTGCATATTTTACTACATTCTATTTATTTTTAAAATGGTTTAAAAAGAAGTCCCGTCAAGAGGATATAGAAGGTGGAACCGAAAGTCATTTCAAAATGTATCGTAGAGGGGCGTTATTTTTAGTGTTTTTTGCTGTCTTTTCATCTACAATGGCTTGGGACTTTATCATGTCAATTGACACACACTGGTTCAGTACTCTCTTTGGTTGGTATGTATTCTCTGGGATATGGCTTAGTGGAATGATTATGGTTATGATGATTACGTTGTATTTGCGAAAAAAAGGGTATTTACCTTATGTAAATGAAAGTCATATTCATGATGTGGGTAAATGGATGTTTGCACTAAGCTTTTTGTGGAGTTATTTGTGGTTTTCTCAATTTATGTTAATATGGTACTCTAACATACCTGAAGAAATTATCTACTTTACACAAAGAATTGAAAACTACAATTTGTTGTTCTTCGGTACTTTTATTGTGAATTTCTTTTTCCCAATGGTATTTTTTATGTCAAGAGATACAAAAAGATCTGCAGGTTATTTAATTGTAATTGGATTAATAATATTTATAGGGCATTGGTTTGATGTTTTTAATATGGTTATGCCTGGTACCTTATTTGATCAATGGGAATTAGGTCTTTTAGAGCTTGGCATGTTCATGTTATTTTTAGGCACATTTGTCTACACTGCTCTAAGATCTATTTCCAAGGCTCCTTTGTTACAAAAAAATCACCCTTATTTGGAGGAAAGTAAACACCATGAATTTTAATATAATATAATTATGGAAGGTAAGTTCGTTATTATAATAGCAGTTGCATTATTTTTCATTGCCTTAGTTCAATTGATGAAAATTTATGATTTGGCAGCAAAAGTCAGAGGTGCTAAGTCGCAAGAAAAAGTTACAAGGGGCGAAAACATGTTAATGGCTAATTTAATGTTAGTATTTATGGTCGCTTTTTTTGGTTTCATTGTTTGGTTAATAGCAAAGTACGGAGCTAACGCAGGATTATTCAAAGCAGCATCTAAACACGGAGAAGAAATAGATGAGCTTTTAATGATTAACTGGTATGTAATTCTACCGGTATTTTTCTTAACAAATAGTTTATTATTTATTTTTTCGTGGAAATATTATCATAGAGAAGAACGAAAGGCCCTTTATTATCCACATAATAATAAGTTAGAGCTGGTATGGACGGTTCTACCTGCTATTGCATTAGCAGTTATCATTGTTTTTGGTATCAGAACATGGAATAGTATTATGTATAACAATGAACAAGGCCAAGTCGTAGAAGTTTACGCCTATCAGTTTGGCTGGCTTGTTAGATACGCAGGAGTGGATAATCAGTTAGGAGAGGCGAACTACAAACTGGTATCCTCCACAAATCCACTTGGTGTAATCACAGATAAATCAATACAAGATACCTACGAGGAAATTGATAAGAAGGTATTGAATATAGATCAGGACTTGAAAGTCAAAAGAAATGCGAATGGAGACCTTTTGATTCCAAAATCAAAGGCGGATAAAAAGTTAGAAGAATTAGAACGATTAAAGAGAAGAAAATATAGAATTGAGGCCGCTATTGATAAAGGCGAGTCAAATTCTACTGCGTACTCTTCAAGTGATGATGACGTTGTAGTACAAGAGCTACACTTAGTAAAAGACCAACCATACACTTTCATCTTCAGATCTAAAGATGTTATACATTGTCCATGGCTACCTCATTTCAGAGCACAGATAAATGCGGTTCCTGGTATGGAAACGAGTTTTAAACTAACACCAACTATTACCACTAAAGAAATGAGAATGATGCCTGAAGTACAAGAGCATTATAAGAACATTAATGAGATCCACAATGAGAGAAAAAGAAGAATAGGAGAAGAAGAAGAAAAAGTGTTATTTGATTACGTTCTGTTGTGCAATAAGATATGTGGGGCTGGTCATTCAAACATGCAGTTGAAGGTAATTGTAGAAACTCAAAATGAATTTGAGAATTGGATCGAAAACAATGGAGATAAAAAGCGTTTAACTTTTTCAGGTCAAGAAGTTAATTGGAGTGAGACAAAAGAACAGGCATCTCTTTGATTTTTAAATTTGTAATAAATATATAGTATGGCACACGATACACATCACCACCATAAAGAAAGCTTCATCACGAAGTATATTTTCAGTCAAGACCATAAAATGATTGGTAAGCAGTATTTATTAACTGCCATTTTTATGGGAGCAATTGGAATTACATTATCGGCTCTTTTCAGGATGAAATTAGGTTGGCCAGACACTCAATTTTCAATTTTAGAATCCATATTAGGTTCTGATGCAGCACCTGATGGCATGTTAGATTCTAATTGGTATTTAGGACTTGTAACCCTTCATGGGACTATAATGGTTTTCTTTGTACTAACTGGGGGATTGTCAGGGACTTTTTCAAATTTATTAATTCCCCTACAAGTTGGGGCAAGAGATATGGCTTCAGGCTTAATGAATATGATTAGCTATTGGTTATTTTTCACATCCAGTGTATTAATGGCTGCTTCTCTTTTTATAGAAACGGGACCTGCTATGGCGGGATGGACAGTTTATCCACCTTTGAGTGTCCTTGAGGAATTTCAGCCAGGATCTGGTTTGGGTATGACGTTATGGTTACTATCTATGACTGTATTTATAGCTTCTTCTCTTCTTGGGGGTATTAATTATATTGTAACCATTTTAAATTTAAGAACAAAGGGTATGAGCATGACTAGATTGCCACTAACCATCTGGGCCTTTTTTATCACAGCTATTTTAGGAGTACTTTCCTTTCCAGTTTTATTGTCAGCAGCTACTTTACTTTTAATGGATAGGAGCTTTGGCACTAGCTTCTACATGAGTGATATTGTTACTTCTTCGGGTGCGCTGGATGCTACTGGCGGTAGTCCAATTTTATATGAGCATCTATTTTGGTTTCTTGGACACCCAGAAGTATATATTATACTCTTACCAGCTTTGGGTATGACTTCTGAAATTATTTCAACATCATCAAGGAAACCCATTTTTGGCTACAGAGCGATGATAGGGTCCATGTTAGCTATTGGATTTTTATCATTTATTGTATGGGGCCATCACATGTTTTTAACAGGTATGAATCCAT
>CAZJVX010000186.1:0-3414 GCA_964549345.1 uncultured Flavobacteriales bacterium
ATTTGTAAATCAAAAGAAATATAATTATGTCTTTTTTATGATAGCTCTTTTAGTTGGGTTTTCACGAATATATTTATCTCAGCATTTTTTGATGGATGTTTTTGTTGGGAGTCTTATTGGTTCTATGATAACAATATTCACATTTTTATTTTTACGTTATCGTCTTAAAGGACTTAAAAAATATTCGATTTTAAGATTTTAGCATGAAAAAACACCAAGTAATAGGGACTATATTGGGATTTTTACTTTATGGGTTACTATTCATTTTCCCAACTTTAGGTGATTTTAATTTATTTGATTGGGATGAAATTAATTTTGCTGAATCAACTAGAGAAATGTTAGTATCAGGTGATTTTTTTCATGTTCAAATAAATTTTGAACCTTTTCACGAAAAACCACCTTTTTTCTTTTGGTTGCAAGCACTAAGTATGAAGGTTTTTGGTATAAATGCTTTTGCTGCACGTTTTCCCAATGCACTTTTGGGAGTTTTAACTCCAATTATCCTATTTATGATGGGACATAAAGTTAAAAATAGTTCATTTGGAGTACTATGGTCATTAGTGTATATGCTAGGAATTTTACCTAGTCTTTACTTTAGAACAGGAATAATTGATCCCTATTTCAATCTATTTATTTTTACCTCCATCTTTTTTGGATATCTTTATATTAGTCCTGAAGAGGTTAAAAATAAAATTCATCTAGTTTTATCTGGGCTATTTGCGGGATTAGCGTTAATAACAAAAGGGCCAGTAGCAGTTTTAATTATTTCCATAGTTTTCATTTTTCTAGTCCTAATAAGGAGGTTAAAAATTGACATTATATCCATTCTTATTTATTTCATTACGATTCTAGGTTGCTCCTTAGTATGGTATGGTTATGAAATTTGGCAAAGTGGACCTTGGTTCTTAGTGGAATTTATTAAATACCAAATTGAACTCTTTTCCATTCCTGTTGCAGGTCATCAACAACCATTTTATTATCATTTTTTGGTATTACTTTTTGGATGCTTTCCATTTTCATTTTTTGCATTGAGGATTATCTTTTTTTCCTCGGAAAGACCCTCAGGTTTTCAAGGTGTAATGAGGACTTTGTTTTGGGTCGTATTAATACTTTTTACAGTTGTAAGTACCAAAATTGTTCACTATTCTTCATTAGCTTATTTCCCATTGTCCTATTTAGCCAGTGTAGAAATACAAAAACTTCAGTTTGGTAAAAAACTCAGTATACTTTTTAAAACCATATTTATTGCTTTTACTTTTATAATGACCCTAGGCTTAATTGTTCCTATTTTTGCATTGGTTGCACAACCCAAAATCATGTATGAAAGTATTCATGATTCATACATTCAAGAAATAATGAATACACCATTAGATTGGATTGGTTTTGAATATCTCATTCCACTGTTAATACTAGTTGGTAGTATCTTATTTATCATATTGAGTTCTAAACGCTTAATTCAAAGTGTCCTAATTTACTTAGCATTTTCTGGGATGTTTTTTCTTTTTTCTGCAAGATTAATTTTGCCAAAAATTGATTTTTTACTTCAAGGGCATCTAATTCAATTTTATGAATCCATTTCTTTAGATAAAAAATACATTTCAACTGTAGGGTTTAAGAGTTATGCTCATTACTTTTATGCCAAAACAGATCAACTTACCAAAACAGATCAATTAAAAACAAAGAAATTGGAAATTTTGAATACTCAGTTTGATGTAGGTTCCTTTCACGATCTTACCAAATCTCAAAAAAATAAGTATTCATCACACGTAGTTAATTGGATGGCAGATGGTAATATTGATAGGCCATGCTATTTTGTTACTAAATCAAACCGGCCCATAAGACAACTGGAGCAAAATAAAAACCTACAAATAGTATATAATAAACTAGGATATAAAATTTTTAAAAGAAATATAGAATGAACGTAAGAGAGCTAGAACCTAAAATAGTATGGAACTTTTTTGAGGACTTAAATGCAGTTCCTAGACCTTCTAAAAAAGAAGAGAAAATCATTGAATTTATGATGAATTTTGGTCATTCTCTAGAGTTAGAAACGTACAAAGATCCTGCTGGAAATGTAATCATAAGAAAACCAGCCTCAAAGGGTATGGAGACTCGAAAAGCGGTCATTTTGCAGAGTCATCTTGATATGGTTCATCAGAAAAATGAAGAGACTGTATTTGATTTTTTAACTCAGGGTATTGAAAGTTTTATTGATGGTCAATGGGTAACAGCAAGGGGAACTACACTGGGTGCTGATAATGGCATGGGAGTTGCTTCAATAATGGCTCTTTTAGCAAGCAATAATGTAATCCATCCTCCCTTAGAGGCATTGTTTACAATAGACGAAGAAACAGGCATGACAGGGGCTTTTGAGTTAGAGCAAGGTATTCTTGAAGGAGAAATATTATTAAATCTTGACACCGAAGATGATGATGAATTTAGCATAGGATGTGCAGGAGGCATAGATACTAATACTGAAAAAAAATATGAAACTATTATTTGTAATAACGGAACTGCATTGGAAATCAAATTAAAGGGTCTAAAAGGAGGACATTCAGGAATGGATATTCATTTAGAACGTGGTAATGCCAACAAATTGATGAATAGAGTATTGCAGAAAGGTTTGAATTACGGTATTAGAATTTCAGAAATAAATGGAGGAAGTTTAAGAAATGCAATTCCAAGAGAGTCAACAGCTTGTGTTGTTGTGGATTCTGAAGACTTTCTAACGGAATTAGATACATTAATCACTCAAATTAAAAGTGAATACCAAGTAACTGAACCTAATTTATCTGTAGAGGTTACTAAGAAGGATTTCCCATTGGATACTTTATCAGCAGAAGCTTCAAAAGAAATAATTTTCTCGATTTCAAGTGTTTTTAATGGAGTTTTCAAAATGAGTCAAACCATTGATGGCCTTGTAGAAACTTCCTCTTCACTAGCAAGAGTGATTTTAAAAGATGGTCTCTTTATAACTCAAAGTTTACAAAGAAGTTCTGTTGAGAGTTCAAAAAAAGATGTAGCTCAAACGGTAGGCGCAACCTTCCATAATATTGATGCAAACGTAGAACACAGTGGTTCTTACCCTGGTTGGGCACCAGACGCTAATTCAGAAATATTAAATATAATGGTCCCGCTTTATGAAAACATGTTTAACGAAAAGCCTAGGGTGCAAGCTTGTCATGCTGGACTAGAGTGTGGAATTCTAAATGAAAGGTATCCAGGTTTAGATATGATTTCATTCGGACCAACCATTAAGAATCCCCATTCACCAGATGAAAAGGTGAATATTTACTCCGTGGAAAAATTTTGGAATTTTTTGTTAGAGGTTTTAAAACAAATTCCCAATAAAGATCAATAATCCCATTTTTTTGTAAATGGATTGAAAGAAGACGCACCAATTTTAAGTTCAAA
>CAZJVX010000187.1:0-3406 GCA_964549345.1 uncultured Flavobacteriales bacterium
AATAAATAAAGAACAAAATAACCTTATGATATTTCGTATCGGAAATGGGTACGATACAGAGTATGATGACGACGATTGGTTCTGGGACATGTAGTCATAGCAAGCATTTTTAAGGATTATGTGCTATGATATCTGTAATACAACAGTAATACAGATTAGTAAAACACCAGATGTCGCAAGAGCAAGATTTACAGAATAAATCCAGTAATGATGCTCTGCTGAAGGTCGCAAGTCAACTTTTAGAACAGGCAGGAGTTAATAAAGATGACTTTTATAGTGCTATATCTGCTCTAACTACTGCTAAACAGCAGAACCCCAAGATTAAGAGTGAAGTTAACAAGAATTATGTTGATAAGACACCTGTTTATGATGATGTAGATGCCTTTATCTACAAGAGAGGTGATACCAAGTCAGGCATCTGGTACTTTAGGATTTGGGACAGTAAAAGACGCAAGGCAGTTTTTCGTTCACTTAAGACAACAAATAAAGAGTTAGCAATCACAACAGCAAAGCAACTGTACCGTGATATATCAGGCAAGATAGAGAAGGGTGAGAGATTAAAGCAGATAACGACTGACGAGTTAATTGCTCTCTGGGACAAGTATTTACAGTCAAAGATATCTGCTACACCTCATAAAGGTATAGTCCCCAACACCTATAGGAGTAAAAAATATTGGTTAAATAATTGGAGCAATTATATTAATCATCTTCATTTAAGTAAGACACCTATAGACAAGATAAAACCACATCTCACAAGGGGTTTTAGCATGTGGTTAGAGACAAGACCCAAGCAAACAGCACAACATACTGGAGCAAGGAGTAGAGAACAAATTAACAATAATGTTAATGAGGTCATAAAGATGTATCGGCAACTTGCTGTTAGAGAAAGATATTTAAGTAGTGATGATGTACCACAGATAGACAGATTAAATTATGAGATAGACGATAGAGTTAAAAGAGATATACCAACAGAACAAGAATACGAGGAGTACTGGAGGTTCTTGTACCATAACTACATCACTAAAAAACATAATCCCAATACTCCACCAGAAGAAATAGAGAAGAGAAAGATTTTTAAGGAGTTTGTATTAATTCTTGCTAACTCTGGTGTTAGACCCAAGGAATTATTAGGAGTAAAAGTTAAAGAGATTAATGAACTCCCCTACATGACTGATGATGATAAGAAGAAGGGCAATATGGTAATAAACATTAGAAAGGATAATGCTAAAACTGGTAGGTCAAGGTCAGTAGTAGCACCAATTAGAGAGAGATTACAGAGAATTTATAAAGCATATAAGCAATTAGGTATTACCCATGAACCAGAGGATTTTATATTCTTAAATCCAGTAAAAAATAGCAAGTACTATCGCAAGAGTTATGGACGCATGATTATGAATAATAGATTAAAGGACACTCTTAAGACATCAGGTTTACATGAGAGATTAGCAAAAGAGAGTAGGAGCATAAGTTTATACAGTTTTAGACATTTCTATGCCTACTTAAGATTGATTAATGAGGTACAAATTCATTTGTTAGCAGAGAATATGGGGACATCCGTTCACCATCTACAACGAACATACGGTCATATCAATACTCAATTACAGGCAGGTACTATTACAAAGAACATGGGGTTCTTACAAAGAACAGAAACAGAATTAGAGATGAGGACGGTAGCAGCAGAATGAAGTGGAGGGTTCAGTTGTATATCGGTGGGACGGTATTTTACGAAGATGTTATAGCAAGAGATTATGCTGACGCACGAACTACCGCACTCGCAAGAAACCCAACCGCAAGGGTCATAGGTGTTAATCCAATACTATAAACTGATATGGTCTAGTATAAATTTTTATTTTATAAATAACAGAGTAAAAGTATTATTAATTGCTTAAAAAACTATAGTTGGTGTTTATTATCTCTCTATATGTACGGACTTGATGCGGTCTTACCGTGCGAATACACGGACAGAATAATCCTAGGTACGGACATCCATAAAATATTATGGTATAATATAAAAAATTATTTTATAAATAAAGATAAAAACTCCAATATAAAGTTAACAATTAGCAAAGGCATATCCTGCGTATAAGAGTTAATAAAGTAATGGATAATAGTGCTTAAGATTAATACGCATACTCGTATTATTCTATGGGTTCTCTATTACTTACTAAAACAAATAATCTCAATAATCTAACATTTAAGCAAATGGTATTAGACCGTTATTTACATCCCACACAAGGGCATACAAGTACCTCTCGTGCTACTTTAAGACCATTCTATAATGATACTCAAACCAGTAAAATTAATGAATTAAAATATCCATATTATGAATTAAAACATCCATATCATAAAGGTATGTTTATCAGTATCAGTTCTCACAAACTGTTCTACGATAAACTGATTTCTAATTTTAAGAGACAATATCAATCTGTATTAAAGGCAATCGGTATCAAGGTTGGTAGAGATGATATTAAACAAGTTAGAGATTTACCAAGTGAAGTTAAAATTAATGAACTAATAAAGAAAAAAGTACCGATACTTATTGGTGCTATACATGATAATCCTAGTAAGGATGTTGATGATGATATCAGGTATCAACACTCTCATCTCTTTATCTACAATATTCATCATTACCTACCATCTAATAATTGTGGTCTAAATGAATTAGTAAAAAGAATAAGAGCATATCAACGCAGATTTGTTGGGAGTAAATACCTCAAAGATGATGGTGTAGATGTAATACCTGTTGGTACATATCAGCATTTAGAAGATGATATTACTGATGATAATTTCTATAATTATCTGCTTCATCCAATAAATAATCCTATGAAGGATTGTCTAATAAATTACATAAAAAGAAATAGGCACAACCTTGATGTTAACTATCGTATGAACTACTTGTACTACAACAAGGACTACATGCCTATTGATTTAACCAATCGTACACTTACCACAGAATACAAATGATTACTAAAGAAAGAGAAGATAATAAACAGCAACTTAAAACTAATATCTCCTACAGAGATAATGATGCTGATAAGGACTTATACCGCAAGGTTATTAGAATAAGTCAACTTTCTAATAGCACTACTACTGATACAAGTAAGAGATTGATTAGAGAGGGTATGAAGAATAAAGTTCTGGTGGAGAGTTTAATAGGTTGTCCCGTTGATGTACTGGAGAAAGTGTGATGAATGTATCAAGGAGAATATCTACAGAACACGACCAGAAACTTAAGGTATTATCTAAATCTGTAAGACCACAACTCACACCAGAGAAGTGTTTGGAGAAGTTAATAGATGATGGTTTTATTAACAGTAAATTCTAATTATCTTATTCTCCAACATGAAGAAGAAGAACAAGACATTTAAGAATTTTATAAAGGATTTAGTGTTTAATAATCCAAGAG
>CAZJVX010000188.1:0-3403 GCA_964549345.1 uncultured Flavobacteriales bacterium
TATGGCAAGGAACAACATACACGACAAGTGGAATTTACACAGATACGTTACAGACAATTTACGGGTGCGATAGTATACTTTCTATTGATTTAACTATCAATAACTCCAAATCTTTAGCTGATACCCTAACTATTTGTGATGGTGATAGCATTCAAATACATGGAATCTATCAAGTAATTGCAGGAATATATACTGATACATCACAAACCTTATCAGGATGTGATAGTATATCAACAATTGTATTGAATATTGATTCCATCTTATATAACACCATTGTAGTTGATATTTGTATAGGTGATAGTGCTCTTATTCAAGGAAGTTATCAACTTAGTTCTGGAAACTTTATTGATACGCTGACTAGTTTAAGCGGATGTGATAGTATTGTAACGACATCATTAGTCGTCCATGACACCTCATTTATTTCAAATACATTCACCTTATGTTATGGTGATAGTATACTAAGTGGGTCAAATTACAAGAGTATAACAGGTATTTATTATGATACTTTACCTTCTATCTTCGGCTGCGATAGTGTCGTTGTAACAGACCTAACTATTTTAGACAGTATACCAGTTATACTAGATACTCTTGAAATTTGTGCTGGAGATAGTGTAAATATTGGAGGTAGTTATTTTGATACAGCTGGTACATATTATGAAACTTATACTACAGCACAAGGTTGTGATAGCGTAGTTGAAATTTCACTAGAAATTATTCCAATAACTACAGATACCATCCCTACTACTATTTGCGCAGGAGATAGTATTCAAGTAAATGGTATTTATTACGTTCAAGAAGGTTATTATGTAGATACTTTGTCATCGACAATTGGATGTGATAGTGTGGTAATAATAAATTTAACTCTAGATACAATAGCTCCTTCATTTGATACATTAGAGATTTGCAATGGAGATAGTGCATGGATTGGAGGAATTTACGTGTACTCTGCAGGAAATTACAATGATACCTTAGTTAATAGTGCTGGTTGTGATAGTGTAGTACAAGTAAGTGTAGTCGTGAATGACGTTTATACCACTTTTGACACATTATCTATTTGTGCTAATGATAGTGCAAATATTAATGGGTCATATTACTTTGTTACAGGGCTATATACAGATACATTAGCTTCCTTTTCTGGTTGTGATAGTATCGTCAATACTACATTATTTGTTGATCCAATTTTTGAATTTACTGATACTGTAAACATTTGTGCCGGAGATAGTATACAGCTAGGAAATAATTATTACAGTAACTCAGGTTTATATACGGATTCTTTAGTTACTACTTTAGGATGTGATAGTATAATCTCAACATTGGTTATTGTAGATTCAGCCTCAATCCTTACAGATTCAATGACAATTTGTGCTGGAGATAGTGTATTCTTTGCTGGGGCTTATGTTTCAACAACAGGACAGTATGTCGATTCTTTACAAAATAGTGCTGGTTGTGATAGTTTAATTTACTTCAACCTTACTGTAGAGCCTATTATAGTAACTCAAGACACCATAGAAATTTGTGCTGGAGATAGCGTGTTTATTGGTGGTGGTTACCAATTTACAACTGGATTATATGAAGATACACTTACTGCTCAGGGCGGATGTGATAGCATTATAGTTACTTCTCTAAATGTAAATTCAACTTACCAAATTTATGATACGCTTGAATTATGTTATGGTGATAGTATTTTAATTGGAGGTGCCTATCAAGGCATAGATGGTATCTATTACGATAGTTTAGCTTCCAGTTCGGGCTGTGATAGTGTTAATATTACCACGTTGATCATCAAGCCTGAAATCATAAGCTTGGATACTACAGAGTTATGTGCTGGAGATAGTTTATTTGTCGGTGGTGCTTATCAGAACAGTTCAGGAGTCTATTCAGATACATTAACTTCTTTAGCCGGCTGTGACAGTATTGTTCAAACAACGATAACTATCATAAATACTTTAGTAACTAATGATACCTTAGAAATTTGTGCTGGTGATAGTCTATTTATAGGTGGTCAATATCAAGATTCTGCAGGACTTTATTTTGACACATTATCTACCGTTCAAGGTTGTGATAGTGTTCTAGCAACTTTCTTGATTGTTAATCCAATTACTGTTTACAGTGATTCTATGTTTATATGTTCCGGAGACAGTATTTTTGTAGGAGGAGCCTTCCAGTTTAATACTGGATTGTATTTTGACACATTGACTTCTGCTATTGGTTGCGATAGTATTCTCGAAACTTACCTACAAGTAGATTCTGTTCTTTATAGTTATGATTCTATAGCGTTGTGTTCAGGAGATAGCGTTTTCATTGGTGGAAATTATCAATCAACTGGTGGAATTTATCGAGATACCTTAGTTGCATTTGGTGGTTGTGACAGTGTAATTGTAACTCAACTAACCATAAATCAAGATATTTATATAGTTGATACGGTTTCCATATGTACAGGAGATAGTATATTCCTAGATGGAGGTTACCAATATGCCTCAGGTATATATTATGATTCTCTTCAATCAACAAACGGATGTGATAGTATTTTAGAAACACACTTAAAAGTGGATACTGTCTTATTCGGATATGATACTGTTCAGATTTGTTTTGGGGATAGTGCTTTAATTTCAGGCAATTACTACAGCATTTCAGGAGTTCATTACGATTCTTTAAATGCGCTAGCTGGTTGTGATAGTATTCAAGTTACTTACATTCAGGTTTTACCAGCTTTACAAACTATTGATACTATTTCGATATGTGCTGGAGATAGTCTATTTGTTGGTGGAAATTATCAAACATCTTCTGGATTATTTATTGATACTTTAAGTTCTGCTATTGGATGTGATAGCATTATTACTACTCATTTATTAATTGATTCAATCACATATACTCAGGATTCAATTAATCTTTGTTATGGTGATAGCATCATAATAGGTGGAGTTTATCAAAGTGTTCCTGGATTATATAATGATACACTTTCTAATATGAACGGATGTGATAGTGTTGTTTCAGTACAACTTTACATAGATACAATCATTACTTCATCAGATTCAGTCTCAATTTGCTCAGGTGATAGCATTTTAATAGGTGGCTTGTATCAATACTCATCTGGTATCTATTATGATACGTTAAGTACCATTAATGGTTGTGATAGCATTGTTGAAACTACCCTTGATATTTTACCATTATCAGTTTACCAAGATTCTATCCAAATTTGTAGCGGAGATTCTATCTTATTAGCAGGTATTTACCAAACTACTTCAGGTCTATATCTAGACACATTAACTTCCGTAAATGGATGTGATAGTATAATTGAAAGTTACTTAACTATTAATCCAATTTATTATGCATCAGATACCATTGAATTATGTAATGGAGATAGCTTATTTGTTGGAGGTGCTTACCAAACTACTTCTGGACT
>CAZJVX010000189.1:0-3384 GCA_964549345.1 uncultured Flavobacteriales bacterium
GATTACTAGGGTCAATAGTCACACAACCAATACTAAATGAGGATTGTCCATCGAAAATGGGTGTATACGTATTTCCTGCATTAGTCGTTTTCCATACTCCACCAGATGCAACAGCAACATAATATTCCTTAGGATTACGGCTGTTCACGGCAATATCAGCTATTCTACCAGCAGTTAGAGCTGGGCCTATTGATCTAAACTTTAGCCCGCTAATATTTACTTTTTCTAGTGCTGACTTCTTTTTTTCTTTTTTGCTATTGCTCTCTTTCTGAGCATAAAAAGGGATACTCAGCAGCAAACAGATGTATAATATTTTTTTCATGGTGGTAAATTATAAAAATTTCATATCACTCTTGTCATATGAATAAGCATTTAATGTAGCTATACCTTTAGCTAATAATTCTTGTTTGTGGTTAAAAATTTGTCCTTCTACGGTATATAGTCTTTTACCGTGGTGTAATACTTTTCCCACTCCTTTTAATTTATCATTAAGATAAGCGGGTTTAAGGTAATTAATTTTGAATTCTACCGTGGAAACTAATTTATGATCAGACATGGCCTTAGTGAGTGCAGCTGTGCCTACAATTTGATCAAATACAGCTGCCAGAAAACCTCCGTGAGCAGATTGATAAGTAGCTAGGTGGTTTTGGCTTACCTCTACAAAATAGTTCACCTCTCCTGGGTTAACAACTTTTAATTTTAGTCCCAAAAACTTACCAAAGTGGTTAGTTTGAGCATATTTTTTAAGTATTTCTACATTGTCCATTCAACAAAGTAAAAGAATAATTTTTCTTAGCAATTTTTGAAGAAGATCAATTGATTATATTTGCGCTCTGAAAAGAAAAATACATGATTAAAATTACGCTGCCCGATGGTAACATAAAAGAAATGGAGAAAGGTTCATCTGCCATGGATGTGGCTTTATCCATTAGTGAAGGATTGGCTAGAAGAGTTTTGGCAGCGGAAGTAAATGGAGAAGTCTTTGATTTAACTAGATCAATTAATACAGATGCCAATTTAAAGCTACTTAGTTTTTCAGATAAAGGCGGTAAGTCTACCATGTGGCACAGCAGTGCCCATCTTATGGCAGAAGCACTTGAGTTTTTCTACCCTGGAATTAAATTAGCCATTGGACCTCCAATAGAGAATGGATTTTATTATGATATAGATTTTGGCGAGCACGAATTTACAGAAAAAGATTTGGCTAAAGTGGAGAAAAAAATGCTGGAATTAGCCAAAGAAAAAAACCCATTCCTAAGAAAAGAAGTAAGTAAAAAAGATGCGCTAGCATTTTTCAACACAAAAGAGGATCCTTATAAATTAGAGTTAATAGAGGAACTAGAAGATGGAACTATCACATTCTACTCTCAAGGTAATTTTACTGATTTATGTAGAGGGCCACATTTACCTCACACAGGATTTATAAAAGCTGTTAAATTATTAAACATTGCGGGGGCTTACTGGAGAGGTGACGAAACTAGAGAGCAACTTACAAGAGTGTATGGAATCACCTTTGAAAAGCAAAAGGAATTAAATCAATATTTAGTTCAGCTAGAAGAGGCGAAGAAAAGAGATCATAGAAAGTTAGGAAAAGAACTAGAGTTATTTACCTTTTCTGAAAAAGTAGGTCAAGGTTTACCTCTATGGTTACCCAAAGGCGCAGATTTAAGAGAAAGATTGATGGACTTTCTTAAAAAAGCACAAGTTCAAAGCGGATATCAACCGGTTTCCACTCCACACATCGGCCACAAAGACTTATATGTTTGTTCAGGCCATTATGATAAATATGGTGCAGATTCATTTCAAGCTATCAATACACCTCACGAAGGGGAAGAGTTTTTGCTTAAACCCATGAATTGCCCACACCATTGTGAAATATTCAACGCTTCTCCACGATCCTACAGAGATTTACCTCTTAGGTTTGCCGAATTTGGAACTGTTTACCGTTATGAGCAAAGCGGTGAACTACATGGATTAACAAGAGTCAGAGGGTTTACTCAAGATGATGCGCATATTTTTTGCAGACCTGATCAGTTAGAAGAAGAATTTAAGAAAGTAATTGATCTGGTGCTGTATGTGTTTAAAGCATTGGATTTTAAAGATTTTGTTGCACAAGTTTCTCTGAGAAATAAAAACAACCAAGCTAAATACATTGGCTCGGATGAAAATTGGGACAAAGCAGAACAAGCTATAATCAATGCATCTAACGATAAAGGACTAAATACCATTGTAGAATATGGAGAAGCTGCATTTTATGGCCCGAAATTAGATTTCATGGTTAAGGATGCATTGAATCGATCTTGGCAACTCGGAACTATCCAAGTTGATTATAATTTACCTGAACGTTTTGAGCTGGAATATACAGGTTCAGACAATCAAAAGCATAGACCTGTTATGATTCATAGGGCACCATTTGGTTCACTAGAAAGATTCATTGCTGTTCTTATTGAACATACAGCTGGTAAATTCCCTCTGTGGCTAAATCCTGAGCAATTTATCATTTTACCCGTTAGTCAACAGTATAACGAATATGCTAAAGAAGTTTTAAAAATTCTAAAAAATTACGATATTCGCGGTCTTGTTGACGGAAGGGCTGAAAAAGTGGGGCGTAAAATAAGAGATGCTGAGGTAAATAAAATACCATTTATGCTCATCATTGGAGAAAAAGAAGCTCATAATAATAGTGTTTCAGTAAGGCAACAAGGAGAAGGTGATTTGGGTGTTTTTAGTTTAGATGAGTTTAAAGAACTTATTCAAAATAAAATCAATCAAAGCCAATTAAAATTTTAAATGTTAAACTAAAAAAGGAGGAGTATCAGACCAAGAAGACCAAACAGAGGGAGAGTCATTAAAGAAGACCCCCACAGAATAAATGATAAAATCAGGGTTCCTGAAGTAAGAGTAGTTGGAGAAGACATAGCCCAAGGCGTTTATCCCACTCATAAAGCGCTTAAAATGGCTGGAGATATGGAACTTGATTTAGTGGAAATCTCACCTAATGCAAAACCACCTGTTTGTAAAATAATAGACTATAAAAAATTTCTTTACGAACAAAAGAAAAAACAAAAGGAGCTTAAAGCCAAGCAAACCAAAATAGTCTTGAAAGAGATTCGATTTGGTCCTAATACGGATGAACACGATTTTCAGTTTAAATTAAAACATGCTGTTAAGTTCCTACAAGAAGGAGCAAAACTTAAGGCATTTGTATTTTTTAAAGGAAGAACCATCATATACAAAGATCGTGGAGAAATTTTATTACTAAAATTTGCCCAAGAATTGGAAGAATACGGAATACTAGAAAAAATGCCAGAACTACAGGGTAAGAAGATGACCATCATCATTAACCCAAAAAAGAAATAAAAGATAAGAACTACATAATATAAA
>CAZJVX010000190.1:0-3373 GCA_964549345.1 uncultured Flavobacteriales bacterium
AGAAAGAAAAGAAAAGAACAAAAGGAAAAAGAAGCTAAGAAAATAGAGGCAGATGGAGAGAAAGACAAAAATAAAGAAGACAAAAAAAATGAATAAGTTGCCCGTTATGGAACAATTTTTAACTCTTCAAGGAGAAGGTTACCATACTGGTAGATCAGCCATCTTTATTCGTTTGGGTGGATGTGATGTTGGTTGTGTTTGGTGTGATGTCAAAGAAAGTTGGGATGAATCAAAACATCCAAGTAAATCAATCAGCGAGATAATGGACGATATTTCTTCTTATCCTACGGATTTTGTAGTCATCACTGGGGGCGAACCCTCTTTACATAATTTAGTGCCATTGGTTAGAGCATTAAAAGATGAAAAAAAATATATAGCTATTGAAACTTCAGGAACAAACCCACTTCCAAGAGGGATTGATTGGGTATGTCTTAGCCCTAAAAAGTTTAAAAAACCAATTGAAGATGCCTATAAATGTGCAAACGAACTCAAAGTTGTAATTTGTCACCCAAGTGATTTGAACTGGGCTAAAGAACATGCTAAAAAACTAAACAAAAATGTTGAATTATATCTTCAACCAGAATGGTCAAGATCTGACAAAAGAATGAATAATATTATAGATTTTATCAATGATAACCCTGAGTGGAAGCTATCATTACAAACACACAAGTTTTTAAATATTCCTTAATGAAATTTAAATCTACTTTTATTGTTATTGTTTTATTTGCTTGCCTCTCTTCTTGCTCTTTAGCGCAGATGGGACTTTACAGTTCAACTAATAAAAAAGCAATTAAATATTATGAGAAAGCATTAACAGCCTTTAACACCATAAATCCAACAACCGGTAAAAGTGATTTAAAAGAAGCTGAAATTTTTCTTAAAAAAGCAATATCTAAAGATTCTTCATTTCACGAGGCATATAGCCTTTATTCCAATGTTTCTATAGAAAAAGGTGATATTGAAAGTGGGATTTACTTTAGGAATAAGATGATTGAAAAAAATCCGAATGTACCTATTATAGAATATTATTTTTTAGCTGGGATGCAAATGGCTGTAGGAGATTATAAAGAATGTCTTAAAAACGCGAAAAAATACAGGGATTCCCCTTTTGCTAATAAGGTGTATCTAGTCAATATCAAAAGAATGATTGAAAATTGTGTATTTGCAATTAACGCTATTGAAAACAAAGGCAATTTCAATCCAATAAATCTGGGTGAAGGTGTAAATACTTCTAATCCAGAATATTTTCCATCTGTAACGGCAGATGATTCTACATTATTATTTACAAGAATGATTGAAGATAGTAGAGCTCCTATGGGAACAAGACAAGAAGATATTTTTGTTTCAAAAAAATGGAAGGGTGATTGGTCAGATGGCATATCAATAAGTGATAATATTAATTCTAGCTTTAACGAAGGTGCTCCAACATTTAGTAGTGATGGTCAGTACATTATTTTTGTAGGTTGTGAAACAGGCGCTAAAGGAGATTATGAGTACGGTTTTGGAAGAAAAGGATTTGGAAGTTGTGATTTATTTTACAGTCAGAAAATAGGAAAAAAATGGTCTTTACCCATTAACTTAGGTCCACCAATCAACACAAAACATTGGGAAACACAACCTTCTTTTTCATCAGATGGTAAAACCCTATATTTTATAAGAGGCCTTACTTATGACCGTCAAAGGAGAAGTCCTGACGACCAAGACATTTTTTATTCTCAGATAACAGAAGGTGGTTGGTCAAAACCGATTCGTCTACCAAAGAATGTTAATACTCCATTTAGAGAGGAATCTGTTCAAATTCACCCAGATGGTAAAACCTTATATTTTTCCAGTAACGGTCACCCTGGAATGGGAGGGCTAGATATATACATGACAAGAAAAAAAGAGGATGGGAATTGGAGTGACCCCGTTAACTTAGGATATCCGTTAAACACATACGTTGACGAAAACTCATTATTGGTTTCCTCAGACGGAAAATTAGGATACTTTGCGTCCAACAGAGAAGGTGGGTTTGGTAGTTTAGATATATACTCTTTTGAACTTGATTCAGCCGTTATGCCATTGCCAATAACTTATTTAAAGGGGTTAATATATGATAGTGAAACGGGGAGTCCAATTCCAGCTCATTTTCAATTAACAGCATTAAAAAATAATAGCATAATTACAGAAGTTAATGCAAATCAGGGAGATGGTAGTTTTTTGATTACAATACCTGCTGAAAATAACTTGGCTTTTCATGCAGAATATGAAGGCTACATGCTTGTTTCAAAAAACTTTTCTTTAGATCAGCTTGAATTTACGGAAGAAGGTTATTTGTTAAATATCCCCATGAGTAAAATTAAACCAGGCACATTTGTACTAGAAAATATATTCTTTGAGGTTAATAGATATGAATTACAGTCTACTTCCATAGTGGAGTTAGAGAAGGTGTTTAAGATGTTGGAATTAAATAAAGAAATTCAAATTGAAATAAGCGGGCATACTGATAATGACGGTAACGATGATGATAACATGGAATTATCAGAAAATAGAGCCAAGTCAGTAGTGGACTGGTTAGTGAATAAAGGGATATCACCTTCCCGTTTATCTTACAAAGGATTTGGATCAACAAGACCAATTGTTGAAAATTCTTCAAAAGAAAATAAGGCGAAAAATAGAAGGACAGAGCTGACCATCAAATAATTGTTTACTTTTGAAATCCTATATGAATAACTCTGTCAAATCTATTGTCAAAAAGGTATTTCCAGTCACTCTTAATCAGCGTTACGATAAACAGACTAAGAGAATCATGCAAATCGTTCTAGAAGATGAATCTACATTTATTGATGTTGGATCACATAAAGGAGAGGTACTAGAATTGGCACTTAAAATTTCAAAAAAAGGGAAACATTTTGCGTTTGAACCTATCCCAAATTTGTTCCATAAATTAAATAATAAATACGGTTCAAAATGTGAAGTGTTAAACTATGGGTTAAGTGATCAAAAGAAACAATCTTCTTTCCAACATGTAACTACCAATCCAGCTTACAGTGGAATCAGAAAGAGAACATATCCTAAGGGTGAACAGGTAGAAACTATACAAATCCAATTAGATACTTTAGATAACCAATTAAAACAACATGATAGAGTAGATATGATTAAAATTGATGTGGAGGGTGCTGAACTTGAGGTGTTAAAAGGAGCAAAGAAAATCATAGAAAAATTTCATCCAATTATAGTTTTTGAACATGGTTTAGGTGCATCAGATCATTATAACACATCACCTGAGGATATTCTTTCCTTTTTTGATTATCACCAATATCAGTTGTTCACATTAAAGGGTTTTATTGCTGACGAACCAGCACTTTTAAGAAATGAATTTATAGATTTCTAC
>CAZJVX010000191.1:0-3337 GCA_964549345.1 uncultured Flavobacteriales bacterium
TGATGAAAAAATAAATCTGCATTTACCTTATTTCTAATTGAGGAAACCAGCTTTTCTAGAAATGGTAAATTTTTTTCGCTAATGGACTTTCCATAAATACCTATTCTTTTCATAAATCAATATTCAAATAATTCATTAGATGGTCATATCTATCTTGATACTCGTTAGTGGTTTCATCATCTGTGAAGATTTCATAAATATGATAATCGTACCTCGAAAATGTTTGTAGAACAGGGCCTAATTTACTTTGATTTAATTTTATTGTAACTAGAAGTTGATTACTATCAGGAAGTGATTCCGTATAAAACCCTAAGATTTTAGCGTTGTTGCTTTCCACAATTTGTGCGATCTGAGACATCTGATAGTCAAAATCATTCAATTGTAAGACAATTACAGCACCCGATTGATTAAACCCTGTATGTAATGCAATCATGTTCATTAGGTGATTCGATGAAATAGATCCAAAAAAATCATTTTGATCACCAACAACAGGAATTAAAGTTAATGAATGGGTGGACATCAAGTGAATTACTTTATACATATGAGCTGTTCTTTTCACAGCGTATTGGCGCCCCATTAAACTCAATTGGCTAATATCATCAGTAAGAGTGTTGTGGTCCAATATCATTTCATCAGAAATTAGACCTAAATACTTCCCATCTTTTACAACAGGAAGATGCTTGACCATAAATTCATCCATCCAAGATAGTGCCTTTTCCATGCTTTCTTCTGGAAGAATGGGAGGAACGTCATTATGTAATAGCTCAGCAGCTTTCATTCTTATATTCAAAAATACAACTAAACTTAGTAAGAAAATAAATTGTCTTTTAATTTTGCATTTATTATGACAAGACTAAGTGTAAACATTAACAAGATTGCAACCCTTAGAAATGCCAGAGGGGGAAATACGCCTGATTTGATCAAACATGCTCTTGATTTAGAAAAATTTGGAGCTCAGGGAATTACGGTTCATCCAAGACCAGATGAAAGACACATAAAATATGACGATGTAAGAGCATTAAAAAAAGTACTTTCAATTGAATTCAACATTGAAGGGAACCCTAAAGAATCGTCTTTTGTAGATTTAGTTTTAGAAACATTACCTCATCAAGTTACTCTAGTTCCCGATAACACTTCACAGCTCACTTCTGATCATGGATGGGACACGGTAAATGAAAGGAGTTTTTTATCTGATATGATTTCTCTATTTAAATCAAAAAACATAAGGACATCTATTTTTGTGGACCCCGTAAAAGAGATGATTGATGGAGCTGCTATTTTAAACACAGATCGTGTAGAGCTTTATACTGAAAACTATGCAGCTAACTACCATAAAAATCCAGAAGAAGCAATAAAACATTACACACTGGCTGCGAAATTGGCCAATAAATTACAAATTGGAATAAATGCCGGACATGATTTAAATCTTGAAAATCTACAGTATTTTCATAATAATGTAGATAACTTGTTAGAGGTGTCCATTGGTCATGCTTTGATTGCCGATGCGCTCAGTTATGGAATGGAAAATACCGTAAATATGTATCTGAGTAGATTAAAATAATGAAACTAAATTTTAAAAAAATAGGGTCTGGAGAACCACTCATGATCATCCATGGTCTTTTTGGCTCTTCCGATAATTGGGGAATGTTGGGTAAAAAATTTGCTGAAAAATTTACCGTCTATTTAATTGACTTGAGAAATCATGGACGATCACCTCATTCTTCTGTTATGAACTATGAATTAATGGCTGATGATCTTCATGAATTGATATTGGATCAAGGTATTGAGAATCCAGTTCTTTTGGGTCACTCCATGGGGGGTAAAGCTGCATTACAGTTCAATGAAAAATACAAAAATGTATTGAAAAAACTCATTGTGGCTGATATTGGTATTAAATCTTACCCTATGCATCATGATATCATTATAAAGGGACTTAAAAATGTAAATCTGGAATCCATTTCATCAAGAAAAGAAGCAGCTGAGTCATTATCAGAATTTGTAAATGAATTTGGAGTACAACAATTTTTATTAAAGAATTTGTATTGGATTGAAAAGGAGAAACTGGCTTGGAGAATGAATTTAGATGTAATTGTCCAAAACATACAAGAAATCCTAACCGAAATTAAAACGGAAAATAATTTAACTAAAACACTTTTTATTAGAGGAGAATTATCCAATTATATTTTAGAAGAAGATATTTCTGAAATTAGAAAGGCACTACCCAATTCAATAGTGTCCACCATTAAGAACGTTGGACACTGGTTGCATGCAGAAAACCCCACAGAGTTCTACAAAATTGTTACGTCATTTATTGCGGAAGGATAATGATTTAATAAATTATTTAGTGTATGTAGCCGTACATGTTCCTGAACCTGCTATTCCTGCATCATAATTATAATTTATTACGATTTCATCACCTGTATCATTAATGGTGCCTGCACCCGATAGCGTAACATCAAATGATAAAGGTGGCTGCCCCACTGAGAACACATTTTGAGGAATGGTTAGGGTATTGCCATCAATAGTTCCAGAAATTTGACTAATAAATATATTAAAGTCATCAATTATAAATTCATTAGCTGTGTTTCCTTCGATTATGGTCTGCGTATCATTTATAATGCCTTGACCTAATAATTCACAATTGTGATTAACATTGTATGAACTCAACAATGAGCTGACACAAATTTCCACATTAACGATTCTCTCCACAGTAGAAACATTATCATTTTCGTCTGTAGAAGTATATGTTATTGTGTAACTACCCACCGTTCCACTATCTAAATTACTCGAAATATCGATTAGGTCACTGATATCAGTATCATAAGCATCTATTGATTGTATACCTGGATCAACAAACGATTCATTGAGGCAAATATCTACAATAGCATCACCTAACAAGGTTAATTCAGGTGGAGTTTTCTTTTTACCACATGAAAAAAATATGGAAAGAATGAATGCGAATTTAAGGGTGTTTTTTAAGTGTTTGTAATTCATGATTTTTCATTAATGATTAACAAATTTATAATTTATATGAACGTTATCCAAAACAACATGAGCTATGTAAATGCCAAATTGAAAGTCGTTAAGTTCAAGAGTGAAAGATGATTTTCCATTTATTGAAGCTCTTTTTAAAATAGCGCCTTCTATGTTGTAAATAGTGATTGTCCCGTTCTCATTTACATTTTCTAGTGATAGTGTTTTCGTATTATGGTCGTATTTTATTCCTACATTTTCTATGTCATTTTCGTTTATCCCAACTGTTCCGCCTAAAACTAAAGACATGGATACGGGCAGGTGATCACTCATGTAGTATAAAGCATCTGCAATTTCTTGTGAA
>CAZJVX010000192.1:0-3329 GCA_964549345.1 uncultured Flavobacteriales bacterium
CCTCCTGCTCCCAAAGCAGGCGCGATAACCGGGCTACGCTACACCCCGAACTTTTGAAGTGCAAATGAAAGCATTAAAACAGAATCTTCAAAATAATTCAAAAAATAAATTAATGCTTCTTAATTCAGAAATGTATATTTGTTGTTCTTTAAACAGAGAGGTGGCCGAGTGGTTTAAGGCGCACGCCTGGAAAGCGTGTTGACGTGAGAGCGTCTCGAGGGTTCGAATCCCTTCCTCTCTGCAATTACCTAACCAAGGTAATGTTTCCTATATAAGCTCTATTTGATTCATCAATTTTTTCTTCTAGCACAATTTTGTACACGTAAACACCAGATTGGCACTCTTCATTTTTAATGCTGAGTCCGTTCCAGCCCACATTAAGATTCAATGACTCAAAAACTAGATTTCCCCATCGATCGAAAATAAACATGCTAAACTTATCAGCATCAAATCCATTTATTACCGGTAAAAATACATCATTTATACCATCATTATTTGGTGTAAATGCATTTGGTGTATAGATATAAAATTTGTCTCTCACTGCAATATCATAACAAGCAGTATCAACACACCCTTCAATATCAGTGGAAACAAATAAACAGGTTTGCAGCGTATCAGTTTGAGTAATATTGAATAGGATAGGATTAAATGATTCGTCAAATCTTTCCACAAATGAACCTGATCCATTTTCTATAACCCAATAAAAATTAGTTACATCATTAGATGACGAATTTTGAAAAGTGACGGCATTGTTCACCTTTGTTGGAGTGGTTGGATTATAAATAAAATCTGCAGTTGGATAATTGAATACCTGCACCACATCATTGTGAACATCAGAGCATCCAAAATCATCCGTTAAAGTCAGAGACACATTGTAAGTGCCTACATTATTAAAAACATGGGTTATGTTATCAAAATTTGTGGATGATCCACCGTCACCAAATATCCATAAAGCGGTTAAAGACGTGTCCGCATTCATATGGTTTAGAAAAACCTCATGTGGAAAACAGCCAACTGTTGTATCTAAAGTAAAATCTACAACAGGCAATGGAATAACCTCAATTGTAACACTAGAGGAAACTGTAGGTGTAGAACAATCGTCATCCAATATTAAATTATAAGTTATAGTCTGTGAAGGATTTAACAAATGAATAGAATCATTTGAAAGACCATTAGTCCAATTATAACTATATCCTGTCCCACTTCCTCCAGTTGCAAAAGCTTCTATTTCAATAGAATCTCCAAGACAAATGGAATCCAAATAAGTAGACAAGGAAAGGGAAAGCTCAGGATAGAGTTGTACATCCAACAATAACGTGTCTGTACTACATCCATTTCTATCAAGAGCATAATAATTATAAATAGATGAATTTGAGGGGGTTAACTGAAAAGGATTTGATTGTAGCGTATTGTCCCAATAATAATAATATGGGGGTGGATTTGAATTTGGAGTTCCTCCAGTGATATCCATATTATACGTTAATACTGATCCTATGCAAATCGCAGTATCATTAAACGGAATTATGTTTAACGGGGGAGGATTATTAATAATGAATTGAAGTGAATCCTTACAGCCTAATGTATCAAACGATATCACCCAACCAGTATCAGATGGTAGATTAATAAACATCGTATCGGATTGAATTATATGGAAAGTATCTAAATCTATAATGAATGAGTTACTATTTTGTAATAGTATATGAATCGAACCTGTAGAATCATTATGGCATAGCACATCATTGATTATAAGGGTATCAATTTGAGCGGTATTGGGCTCTAAAACCGTTACTTCTAATGAATCTCTACAGCCATTGGAATCAATAACCCAAATCGTGTCAGTAATAGAAGATAAATTAGAAATTGTATAGTTGGTAATGAAATTATTGTTGTTTCCCCATGGTATTGATCCTAAAATGGGATTGGTTCCATATCCAGCATTAGGCCTACTGCCCCATGTAATGGTGTCAGGATTTGTCCCACCAGTAATAGTGAAAATAATTTGAGCATCGTTATATCCATAGCAAGTAGAGTTAGTAACCGTTGCTTGAATATCAATTGGATATGGAGGTAAATAAGTACCCATACTATTTTCAACACAACCATTAGTATCCCTAACATAAAGGTCAAAGTTTCCAGGTAGTATATTTTGGAATAAACCATTAGATTGATATGTATCTCCACTATCAATACTGAATTCTAAAATACCTGTTCCACCATATGAAGCCGTTAGGTCTATATTTCCATCATTTGTATATGAACAAGTGGCATTATTTATTTGGGAAACCAATACCAATTGAGGTGGGTCTTGTAATTGGACTGGTGTTGTTGTACTTGAACATTGATTTACATCAGTTACTACCACATTGTAAGTACCAGCAGTTAAATTTGAAAAAACATGATTATTTTGTGAATTGATGGCATTACCTATATCGTAACTAAATGGAGTTCCAGCTCCATTAGCATAAATGGAAATCTCCCCACTGGATTGTTGGAAACACAAGGGGTCAACTATGATGATGCTATCAATTATTGGAGCAGGAAATGAAGAAATAGTAGTAATAATAATTTCGTTTGAGTCCAAACATCCATTCGCATCCGTAACCACTAAAAAATAAGTCCCATCTACAAGGCCCGTAATAGGTGAAGAGGGTAATTGTGGTCCACTCCAACTTACCGAATAGGGCGCAGTTCCTCCAGAAACCTGAAAGTCAACTTGACCATTAGAAGAACCAATACACTGTGGATGAGTTACAGTGATTGCAGTTTGGATTTCAGTAGGTTCAAGAAGTTGATTATTGGAACTCGCAATACAAGAACTATCATCTTGTACAGCTATATTAAAAAGGCCTGGACATTGATTAGGAAATGTATCGATGGCCACAAAATTTACACCACCATCTATTGAATAAAAAAGATTGCCAGAACCCCCGCTAGCAACTATATCAATTTGCCCATTACAGGAATCATAACACAAAGGTGTAACGGTATTAATCGTTGATATAATTAATTCTTGGGGATTATTCAATAAGACGTTACCCCAATAAGTTTGGCAACCATTAACATCTTCTACTAAAACCGAATAACTTCCAGAACTTAGCCCACTAAATGTATTTGTATTTTGAAATACAGTACCTCCATCAATACTGTAAGATAAGGGATTCGATGCACTTAAAGCAGTTATTTCTATAAATCCCGTAGAGCCATTGTAACATGCTGGACCATAGTTATTCACATTGGTTACTTGTGGATCGGGTGAATCAAAAATATCAACACTTTGAACAGCTGTAGTACATGATTCAGCATCTCTTACTAAGATAGAAAAGGGACTA
>CAZJVX010000193.1:0-3319 GCA_964549345.1 uncultured Flavobacteriales bacterium
GTTTAATCTTAATCGGTGCTGTCATGGTTGCATTCTTTATGCTAAACCAACCACCTGAACAACCTATACAGCAAGAAAATGCAAAAGAGCAGACTCAAAAGGAATCAGTCATTGAGCAGGAAGAACTCTCAGAAATGGCGGTAAACAATAGTAATTCTAATACTCTTTCATTTGAAGATAGTATCATTGGTGCACAATTAGCCGAACAAAAAGAGCAACAACGCTTAATTAATGAATTTGGTGTTTTCTACAAGTCTGGAATTGGTGTGGATAAGGATTTTACATTAAAAAATGACAAGATAAGTTTAGCTGTGTCATCTAAAGGTGGTTCCATAAACGAAGCCAAAATGGTTGAAAAATCACAAGATGGTAAATACAAATACAAAACTCATCATGATTTTGTAAATGATATTGAAGAGCCACTTTCTCTTTTTGAAAAAAACTCTTCTACCATGTCTTTGGTAGTAGAAGATATAGAGAATTCATCCTTAATCTATACCAGGGATCTTTTTTTTGAAGCGGTTAAGAGTACTGATAGTTCCCTAGTGCTAAGAGCAAATGCAGGTGCAGCTGATCAATACTTACAGTTTAGCTATTTACTTCCAAAGGGTAAGTATGATGTTGAATTTCAAATTGATTATCACAACCTTGATGATGTGATAGATCCGCAAGTTGACTTTGAATGGGGGATGAAAGGGTTGTCTACTGAAAAATTAGCGGATGATGAGCGTATGATCTGTTCCATTATGTATCGCTATTTTGGAGAAGGAAGAGATTACATGACAGAAAGGTCTGACAAAGAAGAGGAAATCCAAGGTACAATGAACTGGATAGCTTTTAAACATAAATTCTTTTCATCGGTTTTAATTAGCGATGATGAAGGATTTACTAGTGGCAAAATGGTGCAAAGACAGCTTGAAAGTGACGACTTTACCATTTCTTATTATGCCAATGTAGAACTCCCATCTCAGGAAAGCATTCCACTTAAATTTTTCTTTGGCCCCAACGATTACGATTTACTCTCGGAATATGATAATGAGATGGAAGATATCGTCAATCTGGGATGGGGTATTTTTGGATGGGTCAATAAATTCATGATAGGTCCCATTTTCAATTTTATTAAAACTTGGGGTGTTGGATTTGGGTTAGCAATTTTACTATTAACGTTAATTGTTAAAATCATCATTATGCCGTTGACATATAAAAATTATGTGTCTTCAGCTAAGATGAAAGTATTAAAGCCAGAGATTACTAAACTTAACAGTAAGTATGAGGGAAAAACGGATAAAAATACAGCTGTAAAAAAGCAGCAAGAGACCATGGCTTTATACCGACAAACTGGTGTAAATCCGATGGCAGGTTGTATTCCGGTAGTGATTCAAATGCCCATTTTATTCGCGGTGTTCCGTTACTTTCCAGCTAGTTTAGATTTAAGACATCAAGGGTTTCTTTGGGCTGAAGATTTGAGTTCTTTTGATTCCATACTTGACTTAGGTTTTGAAATTCCATTTTATGGGGATCACATCAGTTTATTCACCCTTTTAATGGCTGCTTCAACCTTGTTTTACACCATGATGAATAGCAATCAGATGACACCTTCCGGACCCGGAATGCCAAACATGAAAGTTATAATGTACATGTTCCCCATTATGATGTTGTTCTTTTTTAATACCTATTCTTCAGGCTTAAGTTACTATTATCTGTGCGGTAATGTGATGAACATGGGAATCATGTGGGGGATCAAAAAATATATGGTGGATGAGGAAAAAATTAGAGCTCAAATTGAACAGAATAAGAAAAAGCCAAAGAAAAAGTCAAGATTCCAACAGCGTATGGAAGATATTGCCAAACAACAACAAAAAAAGAAGCGTTGAAAATTAGATTAATAATTTGCTAATCACGCTAAAATGAATTTAATTTGCACCTCAAAATAAGAAAAGATGTCAAGAGTTTGTCAAATAACAGGTAAGAAAGTGGTAGCTGGGAACAACGTATCTCACTCTAATAAAAAGACAAAAAGAAAGTTTTATCCAAACTTACAAACGAAGAAATTTTACATTCCTGAAGAAGATAAGTGGATTACCCTTAAGGTATCTACAGCTGCAATAAGAAACATCAATAAAAAAGGAATTTCTGCAGTGTTAGCTGAGGCTAAAGCTCAAGGACATTTATAAAAAAAAGATTTTCACAATTCTAAAAGCCTTATTACATTAGCAATAAGGCTTTTTTTATGCGCACCGTTTTACTCTTCGTTTTTGTTTGGGGCTGTCTGATTCACCATTCTCAGGAATTAGCTAAGGAGTTTAAGTATGAAAGTAATGTTGATTCTTTAGGGATTTACGATACAGATTTACTACCTGCATCGTTTCATAAAGAAAACCGCAAAAAAGTAAGGGCATTGATGCCAGACTCTACTATGGCTATATATTACGCGGGAACTGAAAAAGTACGTTCAAATGATGTAAGTTATGAGTTCCACCAAGATCCAGATTTCTACTATTTAACAGGTTTGAATGAACCCAATAGTGTGCTTTTTTTGTTCAAGGAACCAACCGTTTTTAAAAAAGATACTATTCTGGAACTTTTACTGTTAAAGAAAAGAAATCCGCTTTCTGAAGTGTGGGTGGGAAAAAAATTAGGTATTGAGGGTTCAGAGTTAGTGCTTGGTATGCAAAAATCATATGACATTGATGACTTTACTTGGGATGACCTTGACATAGATCAAATGGATAGTTTGTTTTTTCATGATCCTCAGAAAGAGTTTAGAAAAAAGTCATTTATAAATGATAGTATATTTCAGTACATGACCATTGATGAAAGCGAGTCTAGAAAATGGATGGACCAGCTTAGAGAGATAAAAACAGAAGAAGAAATGATGCTGATGAGAAAAGCCATTTCCATCACATGCGATGCCCAAAATGAATTGATGAAAGTGTTAAAACCAGAGATGAAAGAGTATCAGGCAGAAGCGGTGGTAGAAGCTGTATTTAAGATGAATGGAGCTGAATATCCAGGATATCCATCTATTGTGGGAGCAGCAGAAAATTCTTGTATACTGCATTACACCACTAACCGAAAAACAATGAAAGGTAATCACTTATTGTTAAGTGACGTAGGCGCTGAGTATCATGGTTATACAGCAGACGTAACTCGAACCATGCCGGTGGATGGTAAATTCTCCAGAGAAGAAAAAATCATCTATGATATTGTTCTTGAAGCACAGGACAAGGCCATTGAAGCGTGTGTTCCAGGAAATCCGTTTTATATTACCAATACCATTGCCACTACGGTTATTTCTCAGCGATTACAAGAGTTGGGC
>CAZJVX010000194.1:0-3262 GCA_964549345.1 uncultured Flavobacteriales bacterium
GGCAAAGAGACCAAAACCACTTCACTCTTCGAATTCGTTGAATCCATGAAAAATGGAAGTATGGATTATGCAAGGTTATTACCCATACTTGATCAGCACCCTGAACTTTTGAACGACATGGGTGTGGAATGGTTAAAATCTGCTTCGAATAATCGCGCTAAAGGAAGTATAAAGCACCAATTATTTATGGGGGGACCTAGAACATCAACACAAATGCACTGTGCAATTGGGTCAAATTTATTTATTCAAATTTATGGAAGAAAAAAATGGTGGATTTACAGCAATAAATATTCTCCCTTACTAGAACCCATAGTAGATAGGTCTGTGTTTTTCAGAAGTAAAGAAAATGGAGAAAAACCAGAAGGTAAATTTCAAAAAGCAGACGGATGGACTGTTACTTTAGAACCAGGAGATATATTATATAATCCGCCCTTTTTTTGGCATCAAACCCGTAGCATAGACATAAATATAGGAGTTGGATTTCGATGGTTTTCTCTTTCCTCTATTTTAAAAGTAAGTCCTGCACAATTTTTAATGACGATAACTGCGAGTAATCCATCTGTTCGTCAGGCAAAAAAAGTGAATCAAAATTTTGCTAAAGTTTATGCAGATTTACTTGAAAAGGAAAAGAAAAAATAATATGATTTTATATTTAAAAAACTATTTAAATAGATTAATCTGTAATCTTGTTGAATTGGGTTAAAATGAATAAAAATTCTGTCATATTATTAGCAGTATGTTTCACAATATCCTACTCTGGGGCAGCTCAAATTAACATGATTTCTGACGAGTTGAGAGCTAAAATAGACAGCACATACACTACTCTTTTAAAAAAAAATAAAGTCACAGGAACCAGTATTGCTATTGTGGACAATGGAGAAATAGTATATGCAACAGGCTACGGGTTTTCTGATCTAGAAAACAAAAAGAAAGCAGATGCAAATACAATCTATGGTATCGGATCAATTACTAAAGCATTTACTGCCCTATCCATAATGCAATTACAGGAACAAAAAAAGCTAAGTGTGACAAATTCAATAAAGGATTATTTAGTTGATTTAAAAATAGAAAACCCATTTAATGACAGCAACCAAATTTATATAAACGACATACTTAGCCATACATCCGGACTACCCAGCGATATCGCTAATGGCTTTTTTGTTGATAATCCACCTACCATTTCATGGGTAATCAAAGAACTGAACAAGCAAAGATTGATATCCCCAAGACAGTATATATCGGCATACTCCAATGTGGGTTATGGGTTACTTGGTGAGGTTATATCAAGAGTAAGCGGTCTAAACTACGGTGATTACTTAAGAAAAAATATATTTACTCCCCTAAATATGACGTCTAGTTCTATTGGTTATCAAATGAGTAATACTTCAAAAACGTATAGTGGTAATAAGGAAACTGTAGAGCCTACTGTTAGAGACGTAGCTGCAGGTTTTATTTCTAGCAACGTGATTGATATGAGCAATTTTATATCAATGCTTATCAGTGATGGTTCTTTTAAAAGCAATCAAATTATATCTCCGAACTCAATAGCAGAAATGGAAAGAGATCAGCTTAAGAACGTTTTGTTAACTCAACCTTTTGCTTATGGCTATGCTCTTATGATAGACAGTATTAAGATTAAAAACCATAAAAAAAAGGATAGTACTATTATAAGTATAATCGGACATGGTGGAGACACACATGCATTTCATGCCGACTTAGCGTATATACCTGAACTCAAGGTTGGAGCTGTTATTCTTACCAATTCAGTTAACGGAGGAAGTATGTCGGGAGCTTCTAAGCTTTTAAAAATTTATCTAGAAAGATCTAAGGACATAGAGGTAGATTTAGATTATATTACACCGATTTCTTACAAAGGAATCACACCTAAAGACGATGAAATTTTTGGAAAATATAATTTAGGTCAACTAATAATTGATGTAAAGGATATAAATAAAATCAAATTTAAACAGGGACCTGTAAAAGCTATACTGTCCAAGAAAACAAACAGTAATAATTATTCGCTTAAAATATGGGTTTTTGGTTTTATTCCCATCAAAATTAAAGATCAAGAATTTAAATTCACAAAAGTAAATAATGAGATATACGCTAAGAGATTAGACACAAAAACTAAGTACGAATATTATCTCGGGAAAAAAAATAAAGTCAATTTGCCATACCCCGAAAGCTGGAAATCAATGTATGGAAAATATAAGTTAACAGGAAAAATTTATGAAACTACAAATAGATCGTATGATTTTTCTGATTTAAAATTAACCGTCTCTGAGAAGAGTGGATTTTTAAAAGTTGATTTAAAATCTAAATCTATGTTTTCAGGAACCCTTCATTTTGATATGATTTCAGAAAAATCTGCAGTACTAGGAGGAATTGGAAGAGGCAATGGTGATGTTCTAAGAATACTAGAAAATGGAAACTTATACTACAGTGGATTTGAATTTTTAAAAATCAAATAGCTCATTTAAACCTATTTTTAACTCATTTGTTAATTACAGAAAACTTGAAAAGTTTATTTGTTTAAACTTACATTTAAATATGTATAACTAAATTAAATAGTATGAACTTAATGCTTATAGCTACTTGAATGACGCTGACGATTTTAAAACAAATGGGTAGGATAAAGTGAAATCTGAGTTTTCAAATTGGCGCGATTATTCAAAAAGTATTTTTAGTAAAATTGATTACCCCACAGGCGATTCTTTTTCCTGCATTTCCTGAGGGCTGAGAGTGAAAATCATCTGGACCTTGGTGAATAATTAAGGATTTATTTATAATATTCTTTGATTTATCATCGCAATCCAAACACCACAAATCAGTTTCGAACTTTAAACTACTCCTACCCGAGGAATCAGCAAACAAATTAGCAATGTCTCCCTTATGATGAGATTCGGTCCCCCATTTACCATGTTTATGATTATCTGGATTCCAATGGCCACCAGCTGACTTTGCATCAACAGAACTGCAGTCGCCAAATTCATGAATATGAAATGCATGATATCCAAAACTTAGGCCTTTTACATCAATCTCTAATGTGACTTTATTATTTATTTCTTCGAATACCGCTTTACCATTTACTGAGCTGCCATTTGCTGAATTTAATAGACAAACAGCTGTGATCGCTTTTGTGGTATTGTTTGTTTCATGGGAACCACACGAAAACCAACAATAAAAACTCAATAAAAAAACTATTTTTTTCATTTAGTATTTTTTAAAATATCTTTTTTTATATCTCTTTTAACAGATTCTA
>CAZJVX010000195.1:0-3248 GCA_964549345.1 uncultured Flavobacteriales bacterium
CCTGTTCCTGGTCCTAATTCTACAATGTTTAAATCATTTGAAAAGTCAATTTTAGCCAACATCTTTTGAGCTAAATATTTTGAACTAGGGGCTATTGCTCCAATATGATTTTCATTTTTTACAAACTCATTTATAAAATTTGATTTAGACATGCGCTACAAAAGAACGAAAATGATTTAGATTTTATGTTACAGACTATGTTTACTTATTAAAAATAAGTTCTTTTGTTTCATGTATTCAACCATTACATTTGGAATTATCTTAATCACATGTATTATTTCATGGGTTTCTTTTAAGAATTACAACTTAAAAAGCAAACTCATTTTATCTCCATCTAGAGTCTTGAACCAAAAAGAAATTTGGCTTCTTTTTACGCATGCTTTCATACATGCAGATTTTTTACATTTATTTTTCAATATGTATGTATTATACATGTTTGGCCCATATCTTGAAATTTATTTTAATAACCATTCTGCAGTTGGAGAATTTACTTTTTTAATTTTTTATGTAAGTGCAGCAATGTTTGCAACTATACCTTCGCTTTATAAACATGGGAATAATCCAAACTATCTAAGTTTAGGAGCCTCTGGAGCTGTATCAGCTATTGTTTTTAGCTACATTGTTTTAAATCCCTTAAAAGAATTAGGAATAGTATTATTACCTGGAATCTGGATTCCTGGATTCATATTTGGTATTTTGTACATTTTAGCAGAAAATTATATGGCTAAAAAAAAATACACCAATATTGCGCATGATGCACACATAAGTGGTTCTATTTTCGGCATCTTATTTATTATGTTTTTTGATTTTAGTAATGCTAAATATTTTTTTGAGGCTATAACAAATTACGCCTTTAACTATTTTAATTAAGGGATAATAATATATTTGCCTTCCCATGAAAAAAGTGTGTTTTAACGGAGAGTATGTACAAATTGATGATATTCAATACAAGGATCTTAAAAGAGGTTTTTCATTCGGTGATGGCGCCTTTGAAACTATAAAGGTCATAAATGGAAAACCTGTTTTTCTAAAACATCATTTAAAGCGTCTTAATTCAGCTATTGAAAAACTAAAGTTGTGTCCTGATCAACATTTTCAATTGAACGTTATTGAATCAGTAATAATAGATTTACTACAATTAAATGAAATTTATGAAGGTGGTTTTGTCAGAATAAGTATCTACCGAAGTGGTCAAGGCACTTACCTTCCAGAAACTAATGATTTGAGCTATATCATAGAAACGAATAGTCTAAAGGAAAATTCGTATTCAACTAATAAGAAAGGGTTAAAAATTGGTGTATATGACGATATCCTTAAACCACTAAACATATTATCTCCTTATAAATTAGCCAATGCTCAACTTTACGTTTTAGCATCTATTTTTTTTAAAGAAAATCAATTAGATGACGCCCTAATAAAAAATGAAAATGGAAATATCATAGAAACCACTAATTCAAATTTGTTTATTTCCTCCAACGGTGTTCTCTACACTCCAGCCCTTTCTGAAGGATGTGTTGGTGGAATCATGAGAATGCAAGTAATTAATCTTGCCATATCAAATGGCATGTTGGTATATGAGAACCCAATTCAATTACAACATTTACTGTCTGCAGATGAAATCATAATTACTAATTCCATAAAGGGGATTAGATGGATAGGGCAGTACAAGGACAAAAGATATTATAATATTCTTGCGAATAAGCTAACTGATTTACTCAACCAAGAAGTGGTTAATTATCAGACGGATTTAATGGAAAATTAGCTATAGCTTTAAATTTTCCTCCTTTATTTTCTAGGATGTTCTTCCAAAAATCTTTGTTGTTTTTGAATACATCAATTTTTTTACGTTCGGATATAATCCAAGAATTAGTTTTCATTTCATCTTTTAATTGATGTTTGGACCAACCTGAATAACCAAGAAAAAATTTAACTCTATCCGATTTAATTATATTCAAATTAATGAATTCCATAAGTTGATTAAAGTCCCCACCGGTCCATATACCATCGGTAATTTTTATGGAATTATTAATAATATCACCAAACTGGTGAATGTAAAACAAGTTAGAAGCGTGAACAGGTCCTCCGTAAAAAACATCCAAGGCAGGTAACCCCTTTTCTGGAATAATTTCATCTAATTTTAAGTTCAGTTCATTATTTATAATGAAACCATAGGAGCCATCTTCATTGTGTTCGCATATGAAAATAACGGACCTTGAAAAGTGGTCATCTACCATGAAAGGTTCGGCAAGTAAAAGTCTTCCTTTCTTAGGTTTTAGGTGGTTAACGCTACCAATATCAGCTATAGATAAATCCATTATTAGTAAATCTAATAAAATTTACATAACAATACCTATTCGTTTATATACTTCAGTGAATCGCACTTCTCCAAGGAAGAGAAGAAGTAATTTCAGCTTCTTTTTGAAGTATTTCTTCTGTTCTATAATCTACATCCCTAGGATCAAAATAAACTTTAGCCATTTTTATAAAAGAATCAATATGCTCTAGTTCTTGTAAATGAAGATTTGAATAAAAACGAGCAATTTTTTTATCCTCGCAAACTTTTCCGATTAACTTAAATCTTTCAGACCCTCTTAATTCAGCTACTGAAGCTATAATAAGACGGTCCATAAATAATTGATCTGAGTCTCCACTAACTATTGACATAAGTCCTTTGATGTAGGGATCCTTTTGAAAAACACCATTTAATTCCTGACCTCTATATCTTATTAATTCATATACCTGTTTAAAGTGCAATAGTTCTTCAACTGAAATTTGAATGAGTTCATCAATAATTTCAACCCTATTTGGATATTTAGCTATCAATGACAAGCACATATTTGCTACTTTTCTTTCTGCATCAGCATGATCCTGTAAGAATGAATCCATATCCTTTACAGCTTGAGTAGCCCATTCAACAGGAGTTTCGTAAAGTAATTTCATAATAAATTAGTTTCTTTTCCAAAAATAAGGAGTAAATAAAACACAAACCGTAAATAACTCTAATCTGCCCATAAGCATCAATAGAGATAAAATCCATTTTGCAGAGTTTGGTAATTGTGAAAATGAAAACGAAGGACCCACATCCGCAATTCCAGGACCAACATTGCCCACAGCGGATGCTACAGCACTAATGGAAGTCAACATGTCTACTCCTAAAAAAGATAAAAAAATAGAACCAAGTGTAAATACAAAGAGATATAAAAAAATAAAAGCCAATAAATTATATGTTATGGTACTTGAAATAACTT
>CAZJVX010000196.1:0-3226 GCA_964549345.1 uncultured Flavobacteriales bacterium
CTACACCAATTTTAGATACAACTGCCATTCCACAGCAAAGTTTTATTGAAAAGTATGCAGGGACAGCATGGACCAACGGATTAGATACCATCATATTTAAAACTTTAACTGGTGAACTTACAAGCTGGGATGATATAATTGGACCTAAAATGTGGCATCTATATAAAGTTGATGGGCCTTTTTATGGGTTACCCTGCGAAGATTGTTATACGGGTAATGAATGTCACATGTGTGGTTATAATGCCGTAGAATTTTTTGAAGAATCTATTGTCCTGTTTTGGGATTACCGGAACGATTTTTTTGCTGAGAAGGAAGGAGTTAGGTTTTTTAAAAAAGAGGATGGCAGTATAGCCAGCGTTATTTTTAGAAGTGGGTATTTTGAGGAGTATGAATCTGCGGAAATAAAATGGGTTTCAATAAACTCGGCTCTTTTACTTACTGAGGAAGAAATCAATTCAAATAAAAAAGCTCAAGAAGACTTTGAAAATAAAAAAGCGCTTGAGATGACCGAAGCAGAAAAGGAAATTTTTGATGATTACTCTGAAGGGCCACACGGTATTGCAGGTGAAATTTACTTCGCAAATGATGGTGATGTTATTAAAATAGAACCTGATACTTACTATGATGTATTACATCTTGAAGATCTTCAAAATTTAACACTAGATTTTACAGGAGTGGAATTATTGACTAAAGAAGATGTGACCATATTTACCTTAGAAAATTGTTCAAATATTAAAATCATAGGCCTAACTATTAGACATGACATAATCGGCTGTTTCACTAACTGTTTTGACGTTAACAACTGTGATAACATATCTTTTATTGATTGCGATATTAATGGATCTGGATTTATTGGCATATGTGTAAATAAAAGTACAGGGGTAGAAGTAGAGCGCTGTAAAATTCATAATTGTGAGATGGGGACTTTTCTTTGGGAAAATAATGAAGCCCGTAGTCACGGTATTCCCGCAACTTCATCAGACATTACATTTCGGGAATGCACTTTTAATGACAATAATGTTGGTAATATATGCTTTGATCACAACTATGCGAAAAAGATTAATTTTAAAGTTGTATTAGATAGTGAGGAGTTTTTAGTGAGCCCAAATAACTACAAAAACTATTTAATTAATTATAATTACATAATACATTAATTGTGGATAATGTATAATCTGAAAAATTTAAAAATTATGAGAAACTTGATTCCACTACTATACATCGTATTTTTTTCATTTAAGGGAATTTCTCAAACCCAAGCTGAAATGAACGCTGAGCTGCAAGAATCTTATAATAGCTCTGATGAAGAATTAAATGCGGTATACCAAGCTATAATAAGGGAATATAAAAATGATACCATATTTTTAAAAGCACTTAGATTTTCTCAGAGAAACTGGATAAAATTTAGAGACTCTGAACTTAAGATGAAATATCCCGAGAGAGAAATTAGAGGATATTACGGGAGCGTTTACCCTATGTGTGAAGCTTCATACTTAGATGAATTAACAAAAAGCAGAATTAAAACTCTTAAAGTGTGGCTTGATGGAATTGAGGAAGGTGACGTGTGTTCAGGTTCCGTTAAAATAGCAAGGGACTAATTAATTTAGACCAAAACCCAAAGGATGAAAAAAATTATTAGCCTTTTAATTGTTTCATTATTGCTCAATTCCTGTAACCATCCTGAAGAATATGTGAATTCAACCGTTTCTCAGGAAAATACGAGTGAAATTACGATCCAAGAGGAAGGTGAAAAAAATCATACATCTTCAAAGGCTCTAAATGATTCTAATTACAAAAAAGACTTAGATATAAATAAGCTAAAAGAGATTATTTGGCAGGAATTAAAGGATTTTAAAACTTTTAAAGTTTACATGAAAACAAAGAAATTTAATATCTGGATCGATCAAATAGATGACGGTAGCTATAGATATGCATCTTGGTCAAAACCTAAAACAATTGATGAAAAACCCGATATAATTCTTAAAAATGGAAGCGTTACTTATGAAGGAAGTGCAAGAAATCATTGGTATACTTTTAAAAATGAAGACGTAAAATACATTTGTGATATAAACGTAATAGGTAAAGCCTATGATGAAGCATTTTTAATAGTCCAACGCGGGGAAACAACAATATTAAATGAGTCCGCCAAACTTATCTCTCCATTTACAAAATTTATTCCTAAAAAGAATGTGGTTTATTTTTTGGAAAGTATCTATTCAGAACAAAGCAATAATCTATCCTATTTTTATGACAAATACATATTTACCGAAAATATAAAGAATCGTATGTATTTATTAATGAAAACCGATAGCTTAGATGAACTCCATTCTATATATGAGTACCCAGGAGTATACGAATCACATTTATATGACAACGGAGGTAAAAATGCTTGGCACTACATTTCCATTAAAAAAATGAAGGATGGCAATGGTTTGATGTGGGAAAACAAGGCAGGAGTTTCTTGGTCTCTATGGCCGACATTAAATCCATTGGTTTTCCAAGTTTCTAATGATTGTCCCTATTTTGATCTTTACCAATCTGTTGTATTTGAAGTGGATTCAAAAAACAACATTTTAGGTGTTTCAGCTAATAATGAATTTTACAAATTAGAGGGAAAGATTGATGAGGAAAGTGATAAACAGTTATCCCACAATTTACTGAATGAGGAAATAAGGAACTTTCTAAAAAAATCAGGTTATACATCCTTTGAAGATATTATTCAATTTGTCTCGGGTATGAATGGGGGAATTAAGCGTAATCAATATAGTTTCTGGGTTTACACACCTAAATTATTTGATTGGGTTTCTAATATAGTAAATGATGATGATGATAAATCTTACCAAAAATATTTCACATATTTTTCAAGTGATTTAAAAGATTTATATAAAGCACATCATTTTTTACAGAAAAAAGGGATAGACGAAGAGGCTAAAAAATATTTGAAAATCATAGAGGGAAATGAGGACGGTATTAAATATTTAACATTAACTTATGGCGAGGGGACAGCGTCTGAAGATTTAAATGTGGGATATAGAGGTGCATACAATCAGAAGGCAAGAATTATGGGGTTTTGGTTAAGGAGACACATTAACGGGAATAGCAAAATTATATTTGATTTATTGAAGCAGATCATCGATAAATATGAACCAAATTGGTCTGTTGATGAGTGGATAATTGATGACTTTGACCCCTACAATGGCTACTATGAGCCCGAAGGATGTTCCGGTTA
>CAZJVX010000197.1:0-3209 GCA_964549345.1 uncultured Flavobacteriales bacterium
GTTACATCAAATTCATTCACATTTACTTCACATTTGCCAATTGGTTTTGCAATGAAGACAAAACAATTATTGGTGCTTTCTCCACACCAATAAACGTGGTGTTTTTCATTATTAAAGTTGAATGTGTGTTTGCCGGAACTATTGAAAGAAGAATCTGACTTATTAAATTGCCCGTCTTTATATTCAAAAATATAAAAGGGATTTGGGCTGTTTGTACTCACTGTTAACACATACTCATCTACTTTACTACAAGAACAAATGAATACAATTAAGATGATGAATAATCTTTTCATTGATTGTCAATGAGCTGATTAATTAATTTTGCTGTTAACTTGGGATCAGCAGTTCCTTTTGTTGCTTTCATGATTTGCCCCATGAAAAAACCAGTCAACTTCTTTTCTCCTCCTTTAAATCGCTTAGTTTCTTGCGGGTTATCTTTAAAAATTTGAACAATTACAGTACTTAAATCATCTTCATTAGATTGACTGATCCAATTATTTTTTTCTGCAATTGAACTAGGACTTTCAGTAGGATGTTCAATCATTTTTGGGAATACTTTCTGTGACGCTAGTGAATGACTAATCTTATTCTCATCAATTAGTTTAATTAATTCTCCAACATATGCTGGTTTAATTTCAAGCTCATCAATGTTTATAGCTTGTTGATTTAAATGGGACTTAATGTTTACCATAACCCAGTTAGCTGCTGATTTATAATTCGTTGTAAAATTCAAAATATCCAGAAAATAAAGTGCTATTTCCTTTTGCTCTAAAAGCACCAATGTATCATAAGAAGAGAGGTTGAATTTAGTTGTAAATTTATCATACAAGTCATTTGGAAGAGGAGGCATTTCTTTCTTAATTGCAGATAGTTGGTCTGAGGTGATTTTAATGGGGTTTAAATCAGGCTCTGGAAAATAACGGTAATCGTGAGCTGCTTCTTTTTTTCGCATAGCTATGGTCTTTCCACTGGGCGCATCAAACGTACGAGTTTCAACTTCAACTTTTTTCTTTTCGTCTAGTAATGTAGCATGTCGACAAATTTCAAATTCAATTGAACGTTGAACATTTCTTATAGAATTTAAATTTTTGATTTCCACGCGTTTGCCAAATTGTTGACTTCCTTTTGGCATAATGGATACGTTCACATCACATCGCAGACTGCCTTCTTCCATATTTCCATCACAAATGTCAAGATATCTGAGCAATTTTCTGATTTCAGTGACATATTGGTACGCTTCTTCAGATGACTTTAAAACAGGCTCTGTCACAATTTCTAATAGTGGAACACCAGCTCTGTTTAAGTCAATAAGTGTATTAAGAGGATCAAGGTCGTGCGTACTTTTTCCTGAATCTTCTTCCATGTGGATTCTAGTCAATTCAACCTCTTTCTTAGTTCCATTTTGAAGGCGAATCAATACACTTCCGTTTCTGCAAACTGGAGTTTGGTCCTGAGTGATTTGATACCCCTTTGGTAAATCAGCATAGAAGTAATTCTTTCTGTCAAAGTGCATTTCTTCCGTAATATCACATTTACACGCTAATCCCAATTTGATGGCATGGTTCAGTACTTCGGCATTAAATTTTGGTAATGTTCCGGGATGGCCTAAGGAAACAGCAGAAGTTAAGGAATTGGGTATGTGTCCATACTCATTTAAATCTCCGCAGTAAGCTTTACTTTTTGTTTTTAGCTGGGCATGGATTTCAATTCCGATAACTGGCTCATATTTTTCTAAGGCTTTATGAATTTCCATTTTAAAGACGTTCAAATAGCTGCTTAACCATTTTCGTTAAAATAAGCTCGGCTTTTGAAGCTACTTTTTGTACATCTTCGTGAGTTACTTCAACAATTTTTCCTGGTACTCCAAGGTCAGTAATTACGGAGACACCAAAGCAAGGAATCCCCATGTGTCTAGCCGCAATAACTTCTGGAACTGTGCTCATGCCAACAGCATCAGCACCAATATTTCTTACATACATATATTCTGCAGGAGTTTCTAGCGTGGGTCCTGAAAGTCCTGCGTAAATTCCTTTTACCACATGAATATTCATTTCAGCAGCTACATTTTCAGCTTCCTTTAAGATATCTTTACTGTAGGCTTGACTCATGTCTGGAAAACGAGGTCCTAGTTCATCTAAATTTGGTCCCATTAAAGGATTTGTTGGGAATAAATTAATATGATCAGAAATCAACATGATATCGCCTATTTCAAATGAAGGGTTAACACCTCCAGAGGCATTGCTCACCATGAGTTTATCAATACCTAAAAATTTCATTACTCTAACAGGAAAAACCAATTCATTCATGCTGTATCCTTCATAAAAGTGAAATCTACCTTGCATGGCCACCACTTTTTTACCACCAAGTTGCCCAAAAATAAGTTGACCTTTATGTCCTTCCACTGTAGATACTGGGAAATTTGGAATTTCTTCGTAGGGGATTGACTGAATAGAATCAATTTCATTTACCAGTCCTCCTAGTCCAGTGCCTAAAATGATACCTATTTCAGGACTAAAATTGGTTTTTTCTTTAATAAAATCAGCTGTTTGTTTAATGGCCACTAACATACTCAATTATTTTTTTATCAAATTTATCCTTATTCCAATGAAAATCAATACTTAATTTCAAAAAGAATAAAGGTGCAGATTTGAGTTCGTTAAATTCTTCTAGTTTTTGAGCATCCTTTTCAGTGGTTAGTATGATAGCATCCTGGTTTTCTTTGTTAGATGATAATATTAAATTAACATCCTTTTTTTTGTATCTGTAATGGTCAGGGAATTTATGATTTATGATTGTACAATTTAAATTTTCTAAGAATGTAATTACTTGACTTTGATTCGCAATACCCGTAACAAGAATTATTTTTTTATTGCGCAAATATGAGATATCTTTTTCTTTCTTATTGAAGATGGAACGAATACCATCATATTTCAAAAAAGTAAAATAAATATCACATTCCACATTTAATTTACTAGAAAATGATTTTCCTTGATTTTGTGTTAGTATTTCAGGACACTTGGTAACAATTATTAAATCTGCTCTATCTTTATTTTTTTTGGATTCCCTTAGTTCGCCAGTGGGTAATAGTGTATCTGAAAAAATAGGTCTATTAAAATCAATTAATAATATATTTAAACCTGGTTTTATAGAACGATGCTGGTAGGCATCATCAAGTAATACACAGTCAATATTTTCAAATTGATCTATTA
>CAZJVX010000198.1:0-3157 GCA_964549345.1 uncultured Flavobacteriales bacterium
GGTTAAGCCATGAAATTTCAATGCATTTTCCTGAAATGATACATAGCGATTTTAGTTTTCAGTTCATACATACTGGATTGTTTTTTCTGCTGTTATTTGTTGTTACTGATATAATTTCTCTCCCTTTTACTTGCTACAATACTTTTGTTATTGAAGAAAAATATGGATTCAATAAAACCACCGTTAAGACATTTGTTTTAGATAAAATTAAAGGATACATATTAACTTTAATTTTAGGAGGAGGAGTTTTAGCCGGGGTATTATATGTTTTTAATTTACTAAATGAAGGATTTTGGTTATGGATATGGGTAGGACTTTCTGGGTTAATGTTGTTTATCAATATGTTTTATGCTGATTTGATTGTCCCAATATTCAATAAATTATCTCCATTGGAAGATGGGTCCTTACGAGAAAAGATAGAGGCGTATACTAGTAAGGTAGGATATGCTCTAAAAAACATTTACATTATTGACGGCTCCAAAAGATCTACAAAAGCAAATGCTTTCTTCAGTGGATTAGGACCTAGAAAAACAATAGCACTTTATGACACATTAATTGAAAAACACGGGGAGGAAGAACTGGTAGCCGTTTTAGCTCACGAAGTAGGACATTTTAAGAAAAAACACATTTTAACTTCTATGATTTTAACCATTTTACAGCTAGGGCTGATGTGCTTTTTATTGGAGATATGTATAAAAAACCCAATCGTATCTCAGGCAATGGGAGGAGAAGGAGTTGTTTTTCATTTGGGAATTTTAGCATTTAGTATTCTTTTTAGCCCTGTAGGAACTTTAATTGGTATGGTCATGAATATGTTGAGTAGAAAAAATGAATATGAAGCTGATGATTATGCCAAGTCTACATATGATGGAAAAGCACTGCAACTGGCTTTAAAAAAATTATCAGTAGATAGTTTGTCCAATCTGTATCCACACCCCTGGTATGTATTCATGCATTACTCTCACCCGCCCCTACTCAAACGTCTAGAGGCACTTAATAAATAACAGTTTCCAGTACAATTTGGTAATGATCTGCCATATCCATTTTACTCCCTTTGAAAGATAGGGTTGGTCTTAGAATATACTGCTTAAAGGGTTGATGATATTGATTTTCATTATAAAAAATAAAATCAATCCATGATCTCACCCCCGATTCGTTCCACGTATTGTATTCATCATAAGTATATGGTCGATCGTCATCAAGTGAAAAACTAGTTAACCCAAATTCGTGGGTCATTTTTCTATAATCTTCATGATTATTGGAGGTGTTAAAATCACCCGCTAAATAAAGAGGTATACTGTCATTTAGGTAAGGAGTTAGGATTTCACTTTTTGTCATTTCATATTGAAGGTATCTTGATTCTTGACTCTTTGAATCCAAGTGTGTACCACCTAGCAACAAGGTTTTACTTCCAATCTCAACCTGCACTAAAACACAAGATTTTTGAGCTGCTTTATCGGATTTTTTGGAAGTATTAAAAATCACATTTTTTAAAAACTTTATGGGGTGCTTGGAAAGAATCATGACGCCACTAGATAATTTCCATGTAAAACCTTCTTTTATAGGCATTTGTTGATAGGGGTAATTTACGATAAGCCCCTTTGCAATTTCTTTTTGAATGGATCTGTCAAACACCTCTTGTAATACAATTAAATCAAATTCGGCTGCATTTAAATATTGAATAATTTTGGGCGCTCTTATGCCTTGTTTTTTTCTGGTTAGCTTGGAAAATGGTTGATACACTTTGGGTAGCATTTGTATATTCCATGAAGCAATGGTTAAACTATCCCCATTTTTTTGAGCTGATAAAGAAATAGAGATGCTTAGTAAAATAAGTATAGTAGAAACCTTTTTATTGATCATCCGTTACAATTAGAAATTAAACTATTTGTTATGAAAAAATTTTTAACTGCAACATTAGCAATTATTTTATTAATTGCATGTAGTAAAGAAAAAAAGGCACTCAAACACTTACCAGGTGAATGGGACATGATTAGCTGGTTCGTTGACTCTAGTGGTGTTGAAATAGATTTTTTAGGGCAACTACAGAGCGACTCTACATCAATGTCAGTCTCTATGGATTTTAGTGATTGTAACGCTGGTGAAACATGTGAAGCTATTACAACTATTACTTTAAGTGTTATGGGGATAAGTATGTCAATACCTGATACTTCTACTTATTCTGTAAGTTCAGACGGGGAATATATTTTATTGGACGGGGACACAAATGATATTATTGAATTAGGGAGCTCAAGCCTCTCTCTTGGTTACCATGACTCCGAAGGCTACAACACAATGAGTTTCGAAAAAATGTAGTTTAAATCTGAATCTATATTAAAGCTCCCTTTGGGGGCTTTTTTTATTCTACAATTATTTTTCCATATTTAATTTCTCCCTGATTAGAGCTCACTTTGACAATGTAAACAGATGAGGTGCTGTTATTGATCTCAATATAGAAAGGCTCTGCAATGGACTTCAATACTTCTACTTGCTTAATTACCTTCCCGCTTAAATCGAAAAGGCTTACAGTTAGCTCGTTTCCATTAAACAAGCTTAAGTCTATATTAAAATGGCCATCAGATGGATTAGGGAAAATGGATAAATCTACATTATTTTCAAGGTGGAGATCACTGATATTAGTCATCCCACTCTGCATAAGAGAATCTAAGTTTAAATTTTCATCTCCATTTTGATAAAGCGTATACAGGTAATAAATCACAAACATTTCATCTGTAGTATTTAAACCAGCACAAATGGTTTGGGGAGGAGTATTAGGATTATGCGGATTTCCTGCTGTATTATCATAAGTTGCAGTTCCTACAATTTTAGTTGCGGATGGGATTTTTAACATTTTTGGGAAACTATATGAACCTTGCCATTCAAAATCCCAATCAGGAATATTGATCAATTTTGCGGTGTCATTATTAGGTAGCACAGCATAGGTGCTTATTGATTTTCCTATCAAATGCATATGTGGAAAAACACCATACATAGATAAGCTCGGAGCAAAAAGCGGTACGGTAAATGAGTTAGTAATGGTTTTTTGTTGATTAGGGGGAACACAGAAATTGAAATTGACTAGTATAGGACTAATTTCAATTTGCCTAAAGTTATTTATTTGGTCTGGGTAGAAATAAAAGTGAACTTTGGTACTGTC
>CAZJVX010000199.1:0-3152 GCA_964549345.1 uncultured Flavobacteriales bacterium
CCAGATTCAAAATAGGTTATCCAGTTTCCATTTTTTTGATCAAATTGATAACTACCTTCTTTCCAAATTTTTCCATCATTATAGTAAAATTTCCAATCCTTGTTTTTTTGACCGTTATCAAAAGTACCTTCATAGTACATTTGACCACTTGGGTAAAAATATTCCCAATATCCATCTTGTACATCTTTTTTAAATCCACCTTTCATGTCAAATTTTCCATTTACAAAGTAATATTCCCAATATCCGTCTTTAAAGTTGTTTTTGAATTCTCCCTTCATGCTTATATTTCCTTCAGGGTAAAATTCTTTGAATTTTCCATTTTTCAAACCATCTTTAAATTGAGTAATTTGATAAGTGGTGTCAATAATTATAAATGTTTCTTGCCAGGTACTGTCCATGAGGCCATTTTTATAAAACCCAGTTTTTCTAAGTTGTCCATTCGGTTTAAATAAGGTGAATTCTCCATGTTTCAGACCTGACTTATATTCTGCCAAACTTCTTAGTTTTCCATCCGCAAAGTATGTTTTCCTTGTGCCTTTACCACTAGTTATAAGTGCTATTCCAGATGTGTCAAAAAATTGTAGAATAAGTTCTGTCGTATCACCTGTTTTAAACAGTGTTTTTTCCATGGGCTTTCCATTGTTGTAGAAATATTCCCATTTGTTAATTTTACGTGATTCATATAAACTAGGCTTATTTTTCAAGAATAATAAGTTTATGGTGTCAAAATAATTAATTTTTGGACTGACCTCGTATGAGCCCTTCTCAGATAAAACACCATTTCCATAGTATGATTTAAATGTGGAGTCGGGTTTGCCCAAAAAGAAAAAGCCATCAAATTTTAATTTCCCGTTTTCATAAAATGATTGATATGAACCATGTAATTGTCCAAGAAAAAAGTGACTTACTTCCCTCACTTTTCCTGTTGGATAATAAAACACCCATTTTCCAATTTTTTCTCCTACCGCTGAAAATCCCTCTGTATGGTATTGGCCAATACTTCTAATGATATTTTTGTCTTTATTCCAATAGGTAATTATTTTTTCTTGTTTAATTAGCCCATTTTCCTTGATTTGACTGTTTGAAGTTTGAATAATGAAAAACCCCATTATGAATCCAAATAGGCACTTAAGTTTTAACTCTTGGTATAGTTTTAACATTTTTATTGTGATAAATAAATAAATTCTACCCACCCTTCCATTCTATTACCTGCTTTGAAGTCGGAATTAAACTTCCATTTTCTGGTGTATTTAATAGCATTTGATATTAGGCAATCATCTTGTGTTGTTGTTTTAGCATCATCTATCTTACAATCTGTAATTATTCCCTTTTGATTGACTCTTATGATAAGTCTTACAATTCCTGATGAATTACATAAGTAAGATGGAACATTTTGAATGAGGGTATAACGGCCTTCCACAAAGTATTTTGCGATGGCTTCATTTGTTTTTTCAACAGATTTACTTTTAACCACATTATCTTGATTTTCGTCTGGAATTAAACTCTGTTTCAAAGTGGGATTGTCCTTAGATAAAGAGTTAAAGGTCTCATTTTCGAATCGAGTTAGTTCATTTAAGACTTCTTGCTCAATTTTTTCTGTTTGTACTGATTTGTTAGTAGGCTTGTCTGAAGAAAAGTTGGATGTGACGTTGGTGAGATCTAGTGCATTTTCACCATTTAATTCCTCTTCTTTAGTTTCCATTTCTCTAAGTTGATCTAAAGTAAAATCTAAGGTGGCCACAACCTTCTCTTTTGGTTTAATAGTGTAAAATGATATATGTTGCATATTTAGCCATACAAAAATAAACACATGAATCATTAATGTAGCAGCAATTGCATTCTGGTGTTTTTCAATAAAATGAAGAATTTTCACAGGAACTTCAGAAATAAACTTCTATAATTTAAATAAAAATTTATAATTGGTCATTCTGCTAACGAAGAATTATATCTTTTATTAAGTAGTTGAATTACTTCCTCTGTTATGTCATGAGTAGTGTCGGCATACAGCATTGGACCTCCGATTCTAAAACTTAATACAAAATCATATCCTAGTTCTTTTCCAATAATTTGCATGTATTCATTGGTCTTTAAAATATAGCTTTCTGTTAAAAGAAGCTCTTCTTGAGCAAGTTGATCTGTCAAGTCTTGTTCTACTCTCATGATTTCTTGTTCTAAAGTCATAATGTTTTGAGCTTTTTCCATTTTTTCTCTTTCCCCCATTATGGGTGCTGCTTTTTCAAAATCAGCTCTTAATTTTTGATAGCTGCTCATTTTATCTTTTAATTGATTTTCAGCTGAACTTCTTTTATTGAGTAACTTGTTTTGAATTAATGCCGCAAAGTCATAATATTTTGAAACCGTGTCACTATTTACATATGCAATTCTTATGGGACTGGTTGTATTTGACTGAACTGCTGGAATATTGCCTCCATTTTTAGATTTATTTTCACATTGAATAAGTAATAAACACGTTAAACACAAACAGCTAATCTGTTTTAAAGAAGAAAAAGAAATCATAGTAAAGGTTTTATATGGTGGTCATAAAATTTTGTACAGTTTCAATGAATTCGAAAGGAACTGAGACCATATCAGCATAATCATTTCCTAGCTCATAGTTTCCATCTTCATCATTATTATATACCCACCTTATTTTAACATCTTTATTTAGCTGGTACAACTCATCTAATAAAACCACAATGTTTAAAAGGAATTTTGAAGAAGAAATATTAATTGCACTCAATTTTAGCGTAAGTATAGTACATTTAGCAGGATGCTTAATGTAGTCTTTAATGTGATTTTCAATTGAAGTAAAAAAAGACTCTGGTTCATCTAAAGTACATTGACCTTCTAGAATAAATAAACCCTTGTCAAAATTAAATGAGACCAAGGGAGTGTTTTCTGATGCTTCTTTGAATAAAAGATCCATACGTTAATAATGCATAACAAATATCAGTAATAATTTAATTAGAAACGTAAATACGAGGACTTTTTTTAAAATGGTTTAAAATCTTTTAAATAAAGTGGAACAAAATAGGCTACATCTTCAAAATCTCTTCTTTTAAATTTATTATATGTTATTTTGGTCATTCCTCTAGAAAAGTTTATTTCAACAGGGTTGATTATAAGACCCTCCAATTTTTTATCCAGAAATT
>CAZJVX010000200.1:0-3131 GCA_964549345.1 uncultured Flavobacteriales bacterium
ATTGGTTTAGTTTTTGTTCTTAATTCATTAAATATAAAAAATAGACCTTGAAATATAGTTTCAGAAATATTTTATTGATAATTTCCTTTCATCTCACGGTTCCATTATTTGGGATGAACGATAGTACAATAATTCCAAAGTTTAATCATGATTTTATACTGCTTAAAAATGAACTAAATACCATCCCTTTAAAAAAACTTGGAACCCAAAAAATTGCATCTATTGACCTTTCAAATTCACGTTATTCTAATTTTCAACATACTTCAAACCTCTATACTCAAATAGATCATTTTCGATTTAACACTTTTAGCTCAAAACGAATGATAAAAGCTATGGCTAAAGAAATCAAAGAATATGACCTAGTTCTAATTATTACAGATACGTTACATGCATTGATGTATGGCCTATTTGATGAAATTGGAAACAATGCCACAACTGCACTTTCTTACTTGGGCCATGATCATTTTGTTGAATATAAAGATATAGAACCCTTCTTTAAAGTCATTGCGTATTCTCCTAATTGCTCAGAAAGGGAATATGGTGTCACCAGTCAACTATTATTTGGAGGATGTCCCTTTAACAATACGCTTTCAAAAGATATTCGCACTTCACACCCCAACGGCTATGGCCTTCAAACAGTAAAAACAAGATTATCCTACGGGAACACATCTGAAATAATAATAAATGATCAAAAATTAGTTGAAATTGATAGCATTGTAAATGATGCTATAAGAAATGAAGCTATGCCAGGTTGCCAAATATTAGCAGCAAAAGACGGTCATGTTTTCTATCAAAAATCTTTTGGTTATCACACCTATGATAGCACATCCAAAAAAGTATCTAATGCGGATATATATGATCTAGCTTCTATAACTAAAATTGCTAGCTCCGCCATGACATTAATGAAACTAGAGTCAGAAGGTATGTTCTCTGTTGATTCTTCACTTGGAATCTATTTGCCTGAAATGCTAGACACTTCGGTCTATAAACATTTGAAAATAAAAGATGTACTCACACATCAGGCCGGATTGGCTTCTTGGATTCCTTTTTTCTTTAATACACTTGAAGATGGAAAACCATCTTATGAATTATATAGTAAATATCCTTCTTCCATCCACAAGAACAGAGTGGCAAAAGATCTTTACATTTTGGATTCTTACAGAGATAGTATTTTTTATACTATTCTAAACACAAAGCTTAAAAAGAAAAAAAAATATAAATACAGTGACCTAGGATACTATTTTGTAAATGAAATAATTGGTAAAATTACGGAGCAATCACAAGATCAATATATAGAACAAATCTATGCTCAATTAGGATTGAGAAACATTGGATATTGCCCAAGAAATAAATGGAGTACTGATCGTATTCCACCTACAGAAAATGATACCTTGTTTCGAAATCAACTAGTACATGCAGATGTCCATGATCAGGGTGCTGCTTTACTTGGTGGAGTTGGGGGGCATGCTGGTCTGTTTTCAAATTCAAATGATTTAGCGGTTATTATGCAATTATTTTTAAACAGGGGAACATATGGTGGTGACACTATTTTTAATAAGGATGTAATTGAGAAATACACTTCTGCCCCTTTCTATGAAACGAACGATAATCGAAGAGGCATCACTTTTGACAAACCAGTTCGAAACGGAGCTGGAGGTCCAACCTGTTTTGAATGTATGTCACTAAATAGTTTTGGTCACTCAGGTTTTACTGGTAATTTGACATGGGCGGACCCTGAAAGTGGTTTGATTTACGTATTTCTTTCTAATCGTGTTTACCCAGACGCTGAAAATCACAAGCTAATCACCATGAATATCCGAACTGAAGTCATGCAAGTTATTACAGATGCACTTGAACTCAAATTCCCTTTAGAAGCACAATAGCATTAGGGCCTTCATTAAATACTAAATCAAGTACACTTAAGTTTGGAAAAAAACCTAACTTATCTTCAAATACTTGGATGTATTTAACACTAGCACTAAAATCTAAATTGGGTTGTTTAGGGTGAATTTTTTGTCTGTAATCAGCTGCTTCACTCACTATAGTAAGATAATGATTTGATTTATGAATGCTTTTTTCAAACTGTAGACACGAAAGTATAATCTCAGCCATTTTATCATTTAAATCCATTAAAAATTTTAATTTATCTTCATTATATACCGGATAAAATAAATGCTCATAATATTCAAAATAAGGTGAAGTTCGATAAGCACTTTCTAAAGATTTCCAATGGATTTTCTTCCAATTTTGTGAATGATCTATTTTGATGTCCTTTACCTTGGTTTTACCAGACCCTCTTTGGATAGGAACGATTAAATTTAATGGGCCATTTGCTCCTGCAATTACACAACGATTTCGATAGGATTGTTTACGAAAAAATTCATGTACATCAATTATAGCGCTATTAGAAGTGAGTAAGGAAGAATAGTAATCTATATTACCTGCATATACAGAACTAAGTACAATATCTCCAGTTGTATTATTCAACAGTAGAAAAAATACGATCCCATCTTATACCCGTTTCTTGATTTTTGGAAAACCATACAAATGATGCTGTACCAACTACATGATCTTCAGGAACAAAACCCCAATACCTTGAATCCGCAGATCCATGTCTATTGTCACCCATCAACCAGTAATAATTTTGTTTGAAAGTATACGTATCCATTACTTCTCCGTTGATGACATACTCTCCATTTGAATTCACTTCTACGTGATTTTGTTCATACACCTCAATTACCCTTTTATACAAAATCCAATTTTTTGGATTTAAGTTTATTACACCACCTTTAGCTGGAATATACAAAGGTCCAAAATTGTCTCTTGACCAACTAAAATCAGGATGATTAGGGTAAATTGGACAATATTGAAAGTTTTCCTCGTAATGATATCCTATAGGTTCATTTTCAGTTAACACACTATCCCATCCAGGATATTTCAGTTTAATCTGTTCTTTGGTAGAATGACTACAAGTAAGGTAATTCACATTAGATATCTCCATTTTTTGTATGGTGTCAATGATGACTGAACTACTATCACTGTTATAAATAGAATCGATACGTAAGACCTGAGATTGTGTCTTAAATTCATGGTTCTGTGAAATATCAGATTTGTAATAAATCTCATAATCC
>CAZJVX010000201.1:0-3113 GCA_964549345.1 uncultured Flavobacteriales bacterium
AATTATCTAGACTATCCATCATAAAGGGTTCAACAATAAACATAAAGGTGTCTCTTGAATATAATCCTCCTTGAATAGAGGGATCATCATAATAAACATATGACTTTGCATTGGAGAAAAACTTGGGATAGTCATGCATCGAAGTATCAATCCCAGACTTGTTCAAAGAGTCATCAATCTCAATATATCCCACCAAAGACTCTAAAATAGAAGGCGATTGAACTAGCTGCCCCTTTCTTTTACCTTCTTTATAGTCAGCCCAAATCAACATAGAATCACATTGTGTCATATTGAGTTTAAACTCATCATATAAAAAGGAAAATCCATTTCCAAAATATTGTGTTTTACCTGCTGTGATTAACCCGTCAAAGTTCATATCTCTGTTCTTTTTGACTCTAATTTGATTACCAACTGGCTTAATCCAAACTTTATTGGCAGAACTTAATAACACTCTGTCAATTCCATTAATATTCAAATCATAGGAAGACAAACTTAAACTGGCATTGTTTTTTGCATTGGAAGAAATAATCAATACGTCATAGTCCTGTTTTCCAGCTCTATTTTCTATGTAATTAAATAGCTTTTCCGAACAGGTAACTAATTTTCTGTCATCATCATAATTAATGAATCCATACTCAGTTAACTTAAATAATAAGAACTGGATATCCTGTACAGTTTTTCTAAAATAATTAGCTAGCGCAGTTACAGGGAACTCTTTTCCACCATATTCAATGGTAAAATTTTTAATCTTAACCAGGGGATTACCGGTATTTCCAGTAAGGTCATCAAAAATACGTTGATCAAAAAAGTTTAAAGAGGCGAACTGCGCTCTATTATCTGAAGCTAATGGAAGGGGTTCAAAATTTATAATAGGGTCTCCTAATTTCCAAATCATAGATTGAGGATACATGTCCAAACGATGATAACTATTGTAAAAAGGGGCCGCAGAAATACCATCTTCACCTCTTGTTAAGGTCAAAGTTTTTATCGATTTTGCATATTTAAAAGTGACTGCTGGGTGTGTAATAGAATCTTGTTCTATAAAAAATTTGACTTTTGCTCTTTCAGACGAAATTTCTTCATCATTTATGATAAAATTTATGGACTCTGCATATAAAAACCCTTTATCTTGATAATTAAAAATCAATCGAGCTAAATTATCGATTGATCCCGCTCCAATTAAATTTCTGCCTCTTATAGTAAATCCACCATCATAATCCACATTAGGGAAAACATCCTTTATGAGTAATCTTTTGTCGTATGATTCAAAACTAGGGTACCTTACCTTTTTGTAACCTAAATTTGAAATTACTTTCTCGCTCAATTTACCTAATACTGGGTCATTAAAGTAATTACTATAAAAAAGCGCAGAATCAGAGTTAAAAGAGGTACTTTTTAGTGTGATATTATAATTTTTTATTTCAGCATAAACCTCATCTTTATCTAATTTTGCTCTCTGCCAATCTATTTTTCCTCCCTTACCTATCCAAATGGCTTTAAGCGGATAAAAATCTCCCGATGTATGGTAAATAACAGAACTATCATTTTTTGAAAAACACTTTAAATCGATATTACTAAAATGAAAAATGGGTTCTTTTTCATAGCTAATATTAAAATCTCTATTTGAGGTTTTCCAAACTGTTGACCCTGGTGTTAAGGAGGCAACATATATTGAGTTATCCTTGAAGAAATATTCAGAAAATTTTAAAAAATCTTTCGTTCTTTTCTTTTGTTTAATATTCAATACTCGATCTAAAGCTGATTGCCACTGTTCAAACTTTTCTTCATTAAGTCCAGATTGAGCAAAAGATAAAATAGCATTAAAGTAGGAAACGTATTCAATATTTGGGCTCAATCTTTTTTCTCCCATTGTATTTAATGTAGCATATATATGGGCTTTAACATCCGGTGTAAAGAACGACCCTAACCAAAGAGGCTCAAAAGTTTTTACATAATTTTTAGCATAGGATTTATCTACGTTTCCTAGAAAGGATTGAACCTCTTTCAAGAACTTTTCAGGCTCGGGTGTAAAACGAACATATTGTGAAGTAATATGAGAGCAGGATAATAGAAAAATAAAGATTATTATAATTTTTTTAAGCTTCATTTTTGACGTATTTTAAAATCAGAATTGCCCAGTTATTTTCTAAACTTGAATATAGCGGAATTAATCCACTTCTAGAAGAGAATTGAATTAAATCTGATAAATCTTGTTCGTAAAAACCTGATAAAACGATGGATGTGTTTTCATTTGAAAATTGTAACAAATAATCCCACTGAGACATGATTGTATTTTTATTTATGTTAGCCAATATCAAATCATATGCCATATTTGGAATGGACTCTCCAGAACCATGAATGAAGTTAATTTTTTTACAGTTGTTTATCTTGCCATTTTTAATCGCATTTGAAACAGCAAGTTTATCTATCTCTACTGAGTTTATAGAACTGGCTTTTAACTTCTCCGACAAAATAGATAAAATACCTGTTCCAGACCCAAAGTCTAGTACGTCCTTATTTTGTGGGGGATTATCCAATAAATAGGACGACATTAATCTTGTTGTTTCATGATGACCTGTACCAAAGGACATTTCAGGATCAATGATGATTTCATAATCACAACCAAATTCCTTGTGGAAAGAAGCTCTAATCACACAAGTACTAGAGATAACAACAGGGTCAAATGAAGACTCCCATTTTTGATTCCAATTTTCATATGGGTGTTCTTTTAATTTGTAAGTATGTATCAAATCATTATGATATTGAAGCAACGATGACACTTTATTTTCTGAAAATTCTAAAGAAGAAATGTAAGCAGAAAATCCGTTTTCGGAATCCACAAAGGATTCAAATCCCAAATCAGCTAACTCTTGCTTCAGCACATCCACGAAAGCATTGAGATCTCCAAATTCAATACTTAACTCCAAATAATTCAAGAAAAAGAATTTGCAATTGATAAAAAGGAATTACAGTCTAAGGAGGCTCCACCAATTAATCCACCATCTATATCATCTTGTGAAAAGATATCTTTTGCATTCTCTGGTTTACAACTTCCACCATAAAGAATAGCGATATTTTCAGCTGTTTTAAGTGAAAATTGATCAGCTAGTGAC
>CAZJVX010000202.1:0-3096 GCA_964549345.1 uncultured Flavobacteriales bacterium
TGTTACCGGCACCAATGGAAAAACAACTACAACCAGATTAATAGCGCACATTGCTAAGATGAAGGGTAAAAAAGTGGGCTACACTACTTCAGATGGAGTATATATCCAAAACAGATTATTAATGACAGGTGACTGCACAGGACCAAAAAGTGCAGAATTTGTTTTAAAAGACCCAACTGTGAATTTTGCAGTTTTAGAATGTGCAAGGGGTGGATTATTAAGAGCCGGTCTAGGATTCAAAAAATGTGATATTGGGGTAGTTACCAATGTCGCTGGAGATCACTTAGGTTTAAAAGGTATTCATACCATTGATCAACTAGCGAAGGTGAAAGGTGTAATTCCAGAAACTGTTCACAAGGACGGATATTCTGTTTTAAATGCAGACGATGATCGAGTATATAAAATGAGAAATAATGTTGAGTCAAAGGTTGCACTCTTTTCAATGGATGAAAAAAATCCACGAATTAAGAGACATTCTGCCAGAGGAGGTATTTCTGCTGTTTATGAAAATGGATATATCACTATTTACAGAGGCGAATGGAAAATGAGAGTAGCTCAAGCAGTGAATGTACCATTGACAAAAGGAGGGAAAGCATCATTTATGATTCAGAATGTCTTAGCAGGAGTGTTGTCGTGCTACTTACATGGTTTTTCTATAGAAGATATCAAAGTTGCAATCGAAACATTTATTCCATCACCATCCCAAACTCCTGGAAGACTAAATATGTTTAATTTCAATAAATTTGATGTTCTACTTGATTATGCACATAATCCTGCTGGTCTAAGAGCCTTACACAAATACGTTGAAAAGCTAGATGGTCATCCTAAAATAGGTATTGTAGCTGGTGTTGGTGACAGAAGAAAACAAGACAACTTTGAATTAGGCCAAATCTCTGCTGAAATGTTTGATGAGATAATTATTAGAACTGATAGAAATCTTAGAGGAAAAGACGAACAAGAATTAATTGATGAAATAAAAGCAGGAATTTTAGATGTTTCTCCAAAAATTCCACTTAGGATCATCAAAAAAGAAAATGAAGCTATTCAACATGCTGTTGAAAATGCCAAAGAAGGTTCTCTAATTGTGGTAAGTAGCGATGTGGTTCCTGATGCACTTAATATGGTGATGAATCTCAAAGAAAAAGAAACTAAAAATCTTTACTCAAATGTCAAGAAAGAGATTCCTAATTTACAAACTCAATAAAATACTGGAGGTACTTCTTTCTCTTTAAAATTAATCCCAAGTTGTTCTAGCTCAGATAGAACAGGGCGGTAAATTTCTCTTTCGATTGGAAGCTTAACTCCCCTATTTTTAATCTTACCATCTAGCAATAGTTTTGCAGCAATTCCTAATGGCAAACCTACTGTATCGCTCATAGCAGTAAAGTGACTATCTTTACCAATGTAAACCATATGAGACCTTATTTCTTTATCCACACCTTTCTGACTAAAATTAAATTTATGCCACATGACTATCATATCTTTATCTTTTGCAGTTAAAGACCACTTGTCTTGTAATATTTTTTGAAGAATTTGAGCTGGAGTAGCATTTTTTAAACCAATTTTTTTGTTCTCAAATAGGCCTAACCAAACTAACTTTTCCCATACGTAATCGTCCTGCTCGATGCCTAAATAATGTCGTAATTTTAGTTCAACTGAATCATATGGATTATAGGCAAGAAAAGAATTAATAAAGTCTCTGTTTGTCATGTTTTCGGAACCCTCAATGACATAAGAATCATCCGTTAACCCCAGATGCACAAAAACATTCCATGCTCTACAAAATCCAATTTTCCTTAAAGTTCCACGATACATGGTTGGAATATCATTAAGCCCATAAACAGAACGGTATCGAAGTGAATCTCGATTTGCATATCCTTCAAATTTACCATATCCTTCAATTTCAATAATTTCTGTTCTTCTAAATAATTTATTGTAAGGAATATATTTATACTTCCCTTCTTGTATGAATTTAGCAGCACCACCCTGCCCTGCTAAAACTACATTTCTCGGATTCCAAGTGAATTTATAATTCCAGGGGTTATCATCGCTCTCGGGTGCAACTAATCCACCTGTAAAAGACTCAAAGCCAGTCAATTTTCCACCGTCATCTTCAATTTCATCAATGATTTTTTTAGCGGACATGTGGTCAATTCCTGGGTCTAATCCCATCTCATTTAACACAAGTACATCATTTTTTTGAGCAAGGCCGTCAAGTGATTTGATTTCTTTAGAAACATAGCTGGGTGTAATGACATGTGCTTTTTCATCTATGGCATCTTTTACTATACCAAGATGCATACGAGCAGGTAACATAGAAATAACCAGTTGAGATCCTTTGATGTATTTGAGTCGTTCAATTGAATTATTAGCATCAATGAAGTGGGCTTTACCAAATTTATTGTTCCTGATTTTTGATTTAGCTAATTCTTCGTTGTAATCAAGTAGAGTAATAAATAAATTTTGTTCTTCTGCAATAGAAAGTAGATACTCAATTAGAGACGTTGAAGAACGTCCGGCACCAAAAATGATAATCTTTTTCATTCAACTAAATTTCATTACAAATCAAGTAAAATTATCTTTACCAAAAAGGAATAATTTACAATTTAAAAAACAAATTAATGAAAGCTAAGCTTTTCCTTCAGTTCTCCATTTTAAACATAGCCTTATCCGTGATACTTGGTGCTTTTGGTGCACATGCTTTGAAAGATATTTTCACTCCTTATTGTATGGATATTTGGGAGAAGGGCATTTTTTATCAGCTAATCAACTCTATTGGATTATTACTAATTATCGTTTTACATAATCAAAATCTTATAAAAAAGAGTAAAACTACTCTATATTCAATCAGTCTAGGAATTATCCTATTTAGTGGATCTCTTTACGCTCTATCATTATCTATATCTTTTTTTCAAGATCATAATTGGCTAAAATCATTGTTTGGTCCCGTTACCCCGATTGGTGGGACGCTTATTATTTTCGGTTGGATCTACGCTTTTTTTAGCATCAAAAAAAAATAATTCCTTACGTATAACTATATAAAATACCATTTATTAGGTATTGACTTCAGGAAGTTTTTTTACTCAATTTGCATTT
>CAZJVX010000203.1:0-3053 GCA_964549345.1 uncultured Flavobacteriales bacterium
GAAGAAAGAATCATGTACAAAAACATTACCTACGGAAATAATGGTCCTAATCACGATGTGAAAAATTTAATTACAGCACTTGAAAGATGCGAAGCGTTAGCCGTTATGATGTTATCTACTCCAGGACCAAAAATGATTTGGCAATTTGGTGAACAAGGATATGACATATCTATTGATTACCCTTGTAGGGTATGTAATAAGCCCATCCTTTGGCAATATATGCAGGAAAATAGTCGTAAAAGATTATACGATGTCTACAAGGCCATTATACATCTTAGAAAAAGTCATGATGCATTCACAGGAGATGATTTTACATACAGCCTAAATCAAGCAGTCAAGACTTTAAAACTCAATGATGCTAATATAAATGCTGTTGTATTAGCCAATTTTGATGTGGAGGACAAAGACAAACAAATTGCTTTTCAACACCAAGGTTGGTGGTATGAATATTTTTCTGGTGATAGTATTAATGTAACTGGCAATTACAACTTTACGCTAGGACCTGGTGAATATAGAGTTTATACAGATCAAAAGCTAGATATACCCAATGTGCTTAACACAACCAATATAATTGAGCTTACTGAAACCGATTGGAATATAAAAATGTATCCAAATCCTGCAACTGATTTATTGCATGTTCAATTAACTGGTATAGCACTAAATAATGAACTACTAATATCCATTATGGATGTTAATGGAAAATTAGTTTTTCAAAAAGAAATGGATTCTTCAAAGCAAATTTCCATTCCCCTTAATCGCATAAGTAAAGGGAATTATCAACTTATAATTCAACAAGGCAATCAGTTGGATCATCAAGCCTTTTTAAAACACTAACTAATAGTACAAGTCCATCAGTAAAAAAGATTTAGATGGAATTTGTATTATTTCATTGATATCGATTTCATTTATTCCAATCACGTCAAAACCTAAATGATTATTTTTTGATGGTTTAATTTGGTTGATGTAATCAGCTGGTTTTACTGATTTTTTATCTTCATCGTTATTCATAATAAGCAATACTAATCTATCTTCAATAAATCTGCATATGACATAAAGTTCATCTTCAAATGTAGGTGGGAAATGTCTTAATTGACCTTCATGGATTGGTTTACAATTTTTTCTCCAGTTTAATAGGTTTTTTAAATATTCTTGAGCTTCTTTTCTTTTGCCAGTAATTTTGCCCTCAAATGCATTTAGCTTATCGGTATCCCATCCACCAATAAAGTCTGCTCTTAACGTTCCATGATCACCTGGATTGGTACTGTCTGACATCAAAATTTCTGTGCCGTAATACACCTGAGGTATACCCCTAGTTGTTAAAAGAAAAGCATGAGCCATCTTCCAATACTCAAAGTCGTGATTTAACTGATAAAAACACCTGCTCATGTCATGATTATCTAGAAATATCACCATATTGTCCGGGTCAGGATACAAATAATCAGTGGCTAAGTTTCTGTATATGTACGAAAGTCTGTGATCCCACTTCTTGTCCTTAGGCGACATTGCTTTAATTATTACGTCTTGAAGTGGGAAATCCATTAAAGAAGGGACATTTGATCTATCTCTTTTTTGTAGTAATCCTTGAGATTGGCCATTTTTTCGTTCCCCTGAAATCTGCCATAGGCCTATTATAGATTTATCTAAAGTCCATTCTTCACCTACAATATTAAAACCCGGATATTCTTTTTGGATAGATTTATTCCATCGATATAGAAAGTTTCGGTCAGAATATGGATAAGTGTCCACTCTAAATCCACTGAGCTGTGCAAACTCAATCCACCATAAAGAGTTCTGTATTAAGTAGGTTGCCAATATATTGTTTCTCTGATTTAAATCGGGCATGGTCTCGACAAACCAACCTTCCACGAAATCTTTTATCTGTGATTTAACCATGTAAGGATCATGAAGCGACTCTCTTCTATGCGTTGTTTGTTTATAAACTCCCCTGTTATTAATCCAATCTTCCGTTGGTAAATCTTTCATCCACCAATGATTGGATCCAATATGATTTAGCACCACATCTTTAATAACTTTTATCCCTTTTTCACGAGCTTTAATAGAAAGCTCTTTATACAAATCATTCGTACCCATTCTTGGGTCAACCTTATACATATCTGTTATTGCATATCCATGATAAGAACCTTTTTCCATGTTGTTTTCTAACAAGGGCGTGCTCCAAATTGAAGTGAATCCCATGTCGCTGATATAATCCAAATGATCTATTATTCCTTGAATATCCCCTCCATGTCTCGAATATGGTTTTTTTCTATTTACTTTTTTCTCCGCTAACTTTTTTATCTTATCATTTTTAGGATCACCATTAGCAAAACGATCTGGAGTAATAAGATAGATTACATCAGAAGAATTAAACGTTTCTCTTTTGGCTATGCTCTTTTTTAACAATTTATACGTATAGTTTTCATAAACCACTCCATCTTTAGAAAAAGTTAAAACGAAATCAAAAGCCTTATTTGATCGTAAAATTTCAAGATCTAAAACCATATAGTTGGGATTTGATAATCGTTGAGTTTTTAGAATCTTTACGTCTTCATTTTCAATAGTGACTTCACATTCTCCTACCTTTTCTCCATGAATCATGAGTTGAAACTCATTAGATCTCATATCTACCCACCAGTTTGGCGGTTCCATGTGGTAAATAAAATCCTGAGCAAATAAACAGGTTGTATTTAACAGAAAGATTAATAAGTAATATCGTATCATTGTTTATTTTTAAATAATTTGTAAGTGTACGGATTAAGCGCAAAAGTAAGGCCATTGTGATTGAATTCTTGCTGATCAGCATCCTTGTTAATGTAAATCGTTACTTTTTCACCTCCATAGGAGCGAGAATAAACCAGTCTGTGATCTGAAACCTCAGTCCATTCTAAATCACCATAGATGAGAGACAACGAACTAGATCTCAACTTTAACAAGTAGCTCACTTCTCTTTTTAATTTGATTTCTTGTTCATTTAGTGATTCAAACTTCATCATTCTTCTGCAATCGGGGTCATTTCCTCCGGGCATCCCAATTTCATCACCATAAAAAATAAC
>CAZJVX010000204.1:0-3035 GCA_964549345.1 uncultured Flavobacteriales bacterium
GCCAAAACAAAGATCAGCAAAACAAAGATCAGCAAAACAAAGATCAGCAAAACAAGGACCAGCAAAACAAAGATCAACAAAACAAGGACCAGCAAAACAAGGACCAGCAAAATAAAGACCAGCAAAATAAAGACCAGCAAAATAAAGACCAACAAAACAAGGACCAACAAAATAAAGACCAACAAAACAAGGACCAGCAAAACAAAAATCAACAACAAAAAGAAAAACAAGCCCAGAGTAAACAACAGGCATTGAAAAATTTAGATGCAATAAATGGAGATGAAGAAAAGATTTTAATGAAAGTGAATAGAAATAAAGGCGATAAAAAGAAAAAAAGTAAAACTAAAGATTGGTGATGAAATATGTTCTAATGTACATATCTCTATTTTTTAGCCTTACCTATGTAGGTCAGTTTAATATTGAAGCATTTGTAAATCAGAACAATATAACGGTGGATGAATACGTCAAGTATACTATTAAATCAAATGAAAGAGTTAGATTAACCAATCTAGGTTTTGAAAACTTTGTGATTCGTCAAGGACCATTCACGAGTTCTTCTAGCCAAACCACTATTATCAATGGTAAATTTGAGCAAGTAAAAGAATTTTCTTACTCCTTTATATTATCCCCTAAAAAAGAGGGCGATATCGTCATAGAGTCGATACAAGTCAACTTTGAAAATAATACCTACCAGACAAAACCTATTACCATTTCAGTAAGTAAAGGAAAAACCAATAAACCTAGCCAAGGCAATCAAAATGCAACAACTAAACCACCTGAAAATAACACCAAATTTTTTGCTAAAATAAGTTCACCAAAAAGGAAACTATTTGTAGGTGAAAACATATTACTTGAGTACAAGATATATGCTTCTACTTATCACATTAGAAATCTTGAAATTACAGATTATGAACTACCCATGAGCAATGATATATGGACTGAATTGATAGAACCCAAAAACAATCAGTGGAAAGAAAAAGTTGAGGTGATTAACGGTATACAATACCGTGTATTTACATTAAAAAAAGAAATTGTTTCACCACAAAAATCAGGGGACATAAGCATATTGCCATTTGAAGTTAAAACCGTTGTAAATCGTGATTTTTTCAATAGAGGTAAATCAAAAACACTTAAAAGTAACTCGCTTAAACTAAAAGTACGAGCACTTCCTCCTAATCCTCCCATTTCATTTACGGGACAAATTGGTAGGAATTATAAATTGAATGTAGATGTGAAAAAAACATTACTTAAAGTAGATGACCCCTTAGACATTCATATTGAAATTTCTGGAAATGGAAATTTAAAACAATTGGATATGCCGAAGTTATCTTTGCCACAAGATTTGGAAAAATATCCGGAAGAAACTAAATCAAATATAAAAGTTAGTGAAAATGGTATTTATGGAAAAAAGAAACTTCATCAACTTGTGATTCCACGCTTTCATGGTGAATATAAAATTCCGTCCATTTCCTTTTCATATTTTGATTTAAATAGTGGTAAGTATAAAACGTTGAAATACCCAGAAACCATTATTACTGTGGAAAAAACAGACAAATCTTCTGCTTCAAACACCATCAATTTTGAAAAACCTCAACAAGATGAGGTGGTTACCATAAATGATAACATTAGACATATAAAAACAAAAACAGAACTATTTGATTTTAGTAGTCCCATATTTGGAACTGCTTATTACTGGGGATTACTTGCTTCTTCACCGCTGATTTTACTATTATTTTTAGTCTTTTTCTCGAATAAGGAAAAATTCACAAACTCAGAAAAAACATTACTAAAACAGATTAATAAACAAACTCAAATTCAGTTATCAAAAGCTGAAGTAAATTTTAGCAGCAACAGTCTAGACCAATTTTATAAAGAAATTTATAGTCTCTGGATTTCACTTATTTCAAAAAAATATAGCATTGACATGGCTGAATTAAATCGAAGTTCTATTTACCAAGTTCTAGAAAAAAATAAAGTAAATCCTGATATCATTCGTTCTATAGATGAAATACTTACTAAATGTGAAATGGCTCAATACAGTCCCCTTTCAGCTGACGATGCAGACATTTGTTTATCTAAAACAAAAGAACTTGTACAAAATTTAAAAGATAATGCTTAAAAGAAATTTTTTAATTGTCTTGATAATTATTTCTTATGTATGTAAGGGTAACGATGATGCATATCATCAATTTGAAAAAGGAAATTCCTTTTACACGTCACAAGAATTTGACAGTGCACTAATAGCATATAAAAAAGTACTAAAATCGAAAATGATCAGCAAAGAATTATACCTGAATTTAGGTAATACATTTTTCAAATTAGATAGTATACCTCAAGCCATTTTATTTTACGAAAAGGGTATAAAATTAGCTCCTGGAGATGCAGATTTAAGCTATAATTTACAATACTGTAATAAGCTAATCAAAGACAAAAACCCCATTAAAAAATCGGTTCTACTTAATGAATTAATATTTAGTTTTCTTGGAAAATCTCCAAATTACTGGGCTTATTCGTCTATTATCCTTCTGGGACTAGTTTGCGTTATGTTTGCTTTCTTCAGATTAAGTATAGATTCAAAATGGAAGAAAATCAACTTTTATTCTGGAATTATAGTTCTTATTTTATTTGGGATTACAGTACTCCTATCTTCTATTAGTAAGTCTAAAATAAATGAAACTAAATATGGGATTGTGATAAAAAACTCCATTAAAGTAAGAACAGAGCCATCAGAAAATGCATCAACAGCTTTTTTATTACACGAAGGTTCTAAAGCAAAAGTGACTGCAGAAATCAATGAGTGGATTGAAATTTCGTTCAATGAAAAGAAAGGTTGGATAAGAACAAATGCTTTGGAAAGAATATAATGACAAAAAAAGAAAAAGTAGAATATGTTATTCAACAATTAGAAAAACTCTACCCAGAGACACCTGTTCCACTTGACCATAGAGATCCCTACACTTTACTCATTGCGGTTTTATTGTCTGCACAATGTACAGACGAGCGTGTAAATAAAATTACTCCTTCCCTATTTGAAA
>CAZJVX010000205.1:0-3002 GCA_964549345.1 uncultured Flavobacteriales bacterium
TTCCTTCAGCCAATAAAATGATGTCATTACCATTCACATCGTACATGTCAACTTGAGGCTTAATTGTTGTTTTTGAAGAACCATGATTTTCATCTAGCCATGACACATCAATTTCGTTATCAAAATGGCCGATGTTACAAACAATGGTTTTGTCTTTCATTAATTCAAAATGATGTCCTTTAATAATGTCTTTATTTCCAGTAGCTGTCACCACAATGTCAGCTTCAGAAACTGCATTATCCATCTTTTTAACTTCAAATCCGTCCATAGCGGCTTGTAATGCGCAAATTGGGTCAATTTCAGTAACAATAACTCTGGCACCAGCACCTTGAAGCGAGGCAGCAGAACCCTTTCCTACATCACCGTATCCAGCTACAACAGCAACCTTACCCGCTAGCATTACATCTGTGGCTCTTCTTATAGCATCTACTAATGATTCTTTACAGCCATATTTGTTGTCAAACTTAGATTTTGTAACAGAATCATTAATATTAATGGCAGGAATAGGTAAAGTACCGTTGATTACTCTTTCGTAAAGTCGATGTACACCAGTCGTAGTTTCTTCTGACAATCCTTTGATATTTCCAACTAGTTCAGGGTAATTATCCAATACCATATTGGTTAAATCACCACCATCATCCAATATCATATTTAATGGTTGGTTGTCTTTAAAAGCAAATAAGGTTTGTTCAATACACCAATCGAATTCTTCTTCATTCATCCCTTTCCAAGCGTACACTGGTACACCTGCTTCTGCAATGGCTGCAGCTGCATGATCTTGAGTTGAAAATATATTACATGAAGACCATGTTACTTCCGCTCCTAATTCCACCAGTGTTTCTATTAAAACCGCAGTTTGGATTGTCATGTGTAAACAGCCTGCAATTCGAGCACCTTTAAGTGGTTGCTCATTTTTATACTCTTCTCTTAACGACATTAGTCCTGGCATTTCAGCTTCAGCCAATTTGATTTCCTTTCTTCCCCAATCGGCTTGGCTAATATCTTTTACCTTATATGGTAAATTTTTAATTTGACTCATTGTTATAAATTTTCAGCGAAAGTAAAATTTTAAAAGTTGAAATCCAATACTTTAAATAAAGGATTGTAATTCGTTTAACTTTTTTAAAAAAAACTAGTAAAGCCGATATGTATTTTTCCAGTTCTTAGCAATGTGGGCTCACCAAAACTACTCCCCAATCCATATACTAAGTTTAGAAGACCATTGTTAAAACCTATAGTAGTGCCTAACCCAATGCTTTTTAACCATCTATTTTCATACTCTTGCGTTAATTTTGTTTCTGTCCAAGCCCAATCAGAAAAAATAAAAACACTGGACTCGTTATCTAGTAAGAAGTGAATTTCTGTATTCGAAATTCCGAATGAACTGACCCAAATTGATTCTTCATCAAAACCTCTTATGTTATTATAACCACCTATTCTTTCTAGTTCATTTTCAAAAAGTTGTTCATTAACAGTGGTATTTAGTTTGAGTTGTTCTTTAATAGTGATTTTTTTATGAACTCTGAAGTGGTGTTGATAGTGAAGTTTTAATTTGTAATTAGGTGTTCTAACCAACTCATCACTAGTGCTAAGCAGTGTTTGTTTATTTCCGGTAAGTAATGATAAGTGAATTCTCCATCCATTTGTTGGGTTAATACTGTTATTAAGCTGATTTTGATCAATTAAAAAACCAAAACTTTTTGTAGAAGTAAAATTGTAATCAGATTGTTGAACATTCGTGGATTGATTTTGACTAAGTATTATACCTATTCTACTTTGTGGGCCTTTACTGTAGCACAAATTTATTGACGCATCAAAGTTGAAAAATGAGGAATCTTTTCTAATCATATTTAAACTTCCATCAAATTCAAAGGGAGAACCAAGAATATAAGGGAGATTGACAGAAGAAATTAGATTTTGTGAGGCGTTAAACATCCTTCTCCATTTGAATTCAATTCTCTCTCCAGTATTAAAGTTGTTATTCAGATTCAACATGATGTTTCCAGTAAATTGAATTTGTCCATTGTTGTCAGGTTGAATACCTATGATTCCATTTGCATTGTTAAATGATTTAATTTTTACATAGGTGTATATTTTTGCCTTCCCATCCACAAACTCATAGGCTGGTGGCCTCAATGATTTCATGTAATTTAATTTTGAAATGTTATTTTCAATTTCCTTAATCTTTTGGTAATTAAATAAACTCCCAGTTTTAATATCAATTAATCTTTTGAGAAGTTTGTATTGTTTGTTGTTAAGTTCAGGATTTATTAAAGTGTCTATTTTTACTAACGGACCTTTATCTATCCTTAACTTAAAATTTAATGCATTGGAACCAAAATCAGCAGAAGAGATATCTATATTGGCAAAAGGAAATCCGCTGTTGTTTAAATCGTCTATTATTTTTTTAAATTCATTTGGGTAATCTTTAATATGTAATTTTTGAAGCTGATTCAAATCGAATTGATTATTACTTTTTTCATCTTCAAAGGTGGTATTAATGTCAACTTTATAACCCTCATTTAGGTATGCTACATATTGATTCTGTTCAAATTGGATGGAGTCAATAGTGGCATTGAAGTATCCTTGATTTATTAATTTCAGCCACTCCGATGTAGCTATCTTTTTGGCTTCACCAAAGTTAGGATTAGCTTGTTTCTCCAACCTTATATTTTTATTTCTAAGCGAATGGTAATTAATTATGATTTCGCTTGCTTTTTGAGCCTTTGAGGAAATCAAATAAAAAAAGATGAAAAATGCTGTAAGTATGTCGCTTTTTAAGTTTCCCAATTTATTTCTGTTCCGTGAAATTGTTTTAAATATGAATTGGCTTTTGAAAAATGTTTACATCCGGAAAACCCTCTGTAACAGGAAAGAGGCGAGGGGTGAGAAGTTTTTAATATCAAATGTTTTTTTTTGTCAATCAATGCTTCTTTTTTTTGTGCTTTCGATCCCCAGAGCATAAATACAACATGTTTATTGTGATTTGAAATGAGATCTAT
>CAZJVX010000206.1:0-2970 GCA_964549345.1 uncultured Flavobacteriales bacterium
CCTCTGTTGTTTCCAAATAAACTCGATTGCTCAACTCAACTGGAATGCCACTATTGATTCCGTTTCTGTTCTTTCCTCACCTAGATCTGTAGATCTTAATAATGACGGAATTAAAGATGTGGTAATTGGTTCAGGAACAGATTCTGCCTACAGTAATTATGGTGTTGTTGCTATAAACGGTGCAAATGGTCAAGTCCTTTGGACCACACCAACCCGTGATGAAATTTTTTCCAGTGCGCAATTTTTAGATGTTAATAATGATGCTGTTGAAGATGTTATTATTGGTGGAAGGGATGCACAACTATTGGCCATTAATGGCGTTGATGGATCACTTATATGGGAATTTTACCCGCATTTTTTAACTCATCCACCTGCTGATTCTGGCTATTACAACTTTTATTCTTCACAATTAATTCCAGATATAACGGGTGACAACCTAAGTGACATTTTAGTTACTAATGGTGGAGATCACCAGGCTACTCAATTTGACCCTCGACCACCAGGTCACTTAATGATAATTGATGCTATGAATGGTTCTAAGATTGCTCAAGCAGTTTCACCAGATAGTGCAGAAATTTACTGTTCCCCTGTTGTTTATGATAGGGCAGGTGGATCTTTATTAATGGTGGCTTTTGGTACAGGCGGAGAAAACCATGGTGGTGGTTTCTACATAGCTAATATAAACGATGTTTTAAACAATTCATTGGCTAACAATGCTATTTTACTACAATCAGATTCTAGCAAAGGATTCATAGCTCCCGCATCATTAGCAGATATGACCAATGATGGAATATCTGACATTATTATCCAGTCATTTGGAGGAAGTATTAGCGCATTTGATGGATTTAATTTTAACCGGTTGTGGGATAATCATTTTCCGGATAGGGAATCCAGTGCAGCACCTACAATAGGTAACTTTACTGGGGGTGATTTAATCCCTGATGTATTCACTGTAATGTATAGGGGATCTACACCTACATATTTTGATTATTACCAAATAATGATTGATGGTGCAACTGGCCAAGTAACATGGACTGATAGTTTAGGTGATATGCATTTTTCTTCTTCTTCAGCATTTGATGCTAACGGAGATGGTAGAGATGAAGTGCTGTGTAGTGTGAACGAAATTTCAGGATCTTTTAAACATCAGCTTAAATTGATTGATTTTCAAAATGCTGTTATTAACAACCTTAGTTCTTTGGAATCGGGTGTAAACCTAGGTTGTACCCCTTTAATAGATGACTTGAATGACGATGGATTATTGGAAATTGTCTATGTATATAAGTTGGATAGTTTAAACCCGAGTGCATGGACTGGATTTAGGATGAGATCTTTACAAACTAGTTATTCTGTTCCTTATCGAGGCATGGCTTTTTCATCTTACATGGGAACAAATTTTGATGGCCACTATACAAATGAATTGGTGACATGCTCAACCACCATTTTAAATAACCATTTTATTGAGCAACCTAGCTGTAATGGTTTTACCGATGGTAAAATAATACTTACCAATTTTGCTTCATCAACCAATACAATTCTGTGGTCAGATGGCAGTATTTTGGATTCATTGACCAATATCCAAGCAGGAAATTACGTGGTGTACTTAACAGATACAAACAACTGTGTAGAGCTACACAATTTCCAACTAATTGATCCATACAGTGTGGCATTTGGAAACATATCTCATAATGTTTGCCCTGGAGACTCCATTGGGACAGCTACCATTTCAAGTACGGGTTGTGTATGCCAATTTAGTACATGTACTTACAATTGGTCAAGTGGCTCCCTAATCAAACACGCTACTCAACTACCAGCGGGAATGCACACAGTAGAGATACATCATCCAGATGGTTGTATTGTAACAGATTCTATATACATCAATGACGGAATTCCAGTAATAGATAGTTCCTTTACAACAACTCCAAGTTGTACTTACTCAAATGACGCTTCAATTACTTTGATACCATCTTTTCCTTCTGCTACAGGTTGTTCATGGTCTAATGGAACATCTCTATTATTTAATGATCAATTATCTCCAGGTCATTACGCAGTAGAAGTTTATAATATGAATTGTACTGACTCTTTGTTTTTTACAATTCAGAGTGTAGATCCTGTTACTTTTTCACCTGTAGTGAGCAATGTGTTGTGTCATGGAGAGGCTAATGGTGAAGTACAAATAGATTCATTTTCAGGAAATTTCCCCTACAATACTGTTATGAATGGTGTAATTTATTCTGATTCAGTGTTAACTCAACTAAGTCCTGGTTATTATCAATTATATACAATTGATAATAATAATTGTTACTCAGATACAGTGATATTTCAAATTTCTGAACCAGATCCATTATCACTAACATTTAATGTTACACCAGCAACAGATAGTGGTTATTTTGATGGCATTGCTTATGCGATTGTACAAGGAGGAACAACTCCTTATAACTATGTTTGGGATCATTTGCCATTTTTAAATGACTCTGTGGTTATTTATCTCAACAATGGATATTATCCAATTACTGTTACGGATAATAATGGTTGTCAGATCATAGATTCCGCTTTTGTAGGTTTGCTTTCTAATATTGATTCTGAAAGTTCAAATTTTATTGAAATTTATCCAAATCCATCAAAAGGGAGTATTCATATAAAAAATACCCATATATCACCCATTTCGTATACTGTATACGACACCAGAGGATTAATAGTTGACGAATCCAAAGCATTACCCTCTTCTAACCAAATTAATTTAGATTTACCTAGTGGAACTTATTTCATTAGTTTTACACATTATAATGGTTCCATATTTAAGAAAATCATCATTAATTAGGTGTTGTAAATTCATTTTATTTTCGGCTTACATTTTCTTCTTTCATTGCTGTAGTTCCCACGGTGTGAACAGTAAACATGCTATGGTTGTTTCTGCCCATCCTTTAGCTAGTGAAATTGGATTACAAATCATAAAAAATGGAGGAAATG
>CAZJVX010000207.1:0-2942 GCA_964549345.1 uncultured Flavobacteriales bacterium
CCTTTATTTGGATTTTATGCACAACAATATTCTTTTCCAAACAAAGATTTCTTGTTTGAAATCAGTGAGGTTAACCAAAATAGTTATGAGTTTAATTTCAAATTAGATCAAATTACTTTTTCTAAGGTAGTTGCAAACAATACTCACTACACCATAATTGATAAAAAAGGTTTTTATGAATCCCAAGAAATTGGTAAGCCGGCACTGCCTCAATTTAATGAACTAATTGAAGTACCCAATGGAGGTGAAATAAAGATTACCATAAAAAAAGTTTCTTCTGAAACTATAGATTTAAATCAGCTACAACTTCCTTTGATCAAGCCACATCAGAGGTCAATTTCCAAAAGTGAAGATCCATCACAAGTTGTTTTTGAAATGGATCCAAAATGTTACAATCAAAATAAATTTATAAACTATGAGTTGGTTTCATTAATTAAAAAAGGAATTATAAGAAAGCATCAAATGTCTAGATTAGAAATTTGTCCTTTTGAATACAATCCTAGTACCAACCAACTTAAAGTATTTCATAACATAAAATTTGAAATTCAATTTTTGAAGTCAGATTTAAATCAAACACGATTAAATTATGCAGCATATAATCAAGCTGAATTTTCACCGATATTCAATCAGTTTATAAATCGAAGTTCTCTGTTTCTTAATAAGGACGTAATAACAACCCATCCTACAACATATGTGATTGTTTCTGATCGATCTTTTGAGCAAGTGTTACAACCTTTTGTGGACTGGAAAGCAAAAAAAGGTTTTAATGTAATTGAAGCCTACACTGATGATCCTAATGTGGGTAATACAACTACATCCATTAAAAATTATTTACAAAACCTGTATAATAATCCTGGATCAAATAATCCTCCATCATACATTTTATTGGTTGGTGACGTTAACGAGATTCCTTCATTTAGTGGTACTCAAGGAAATCATGTAAGTGATCTTTATTATGCAGAATATGATGGGAATGGTGATTTTTATGCAGATGTATATTATGGAAGATTTTCATCATCTAACCCTCAAGAAATTCAGCATATGGTTACCAAAACCATTGATTATGAAATGTACAATTTTCAAGATCCATCGTTTTTAGCCGATGCAGTGATGATCTCGGGTGTTGATGCAGCTATGGCACCTACTTATGGAAATGGGCAAATTAATTACGCCAATCAATACTACACAAACAGCTCCAATGGAATAAATGCACATACCTATTTATATCCAGCATCAGGGAGTTCAGCTAGTCAGATATTGAGCGATATCAATAATGGCTGTGGTATAGCTAATTACACAGCTCATGGCTACTCACAAGGTTGGGCTGACCCCGGATTTACATGTACAGATGTGCAAAATATGACCAACTTTGGTAAATTACCGTTGATGATAGGTAATTGTTGTCAATCTAATAAGTTTGATGATCCTGAGTGTTTTGGGGAAGCTTTACTAAGAGTCAATAATAAGGGAGCTATTGGTTACATAGGTGGATCTAACAATACCTATTGGAATGAAGATTATTGGTTTGCAGTTGGGAATGGCTCTATTTTGACAAATCCAACATATAATGCTAATAATCTTGGTTTTTTTGATCGATTATTTCATGCAAATGGAGAGCCTGAAACAGAGTGGTTTACTACAAACGCACAAATTATGATGGGAGGTAACTTAGCAGTTACTCAAGCAGGCGGTGCAGATGATTATTACAATGAAATATATCATCTTATGGGAGATCCTTCATTAATGACCTACTTAGGTGTTCCATTGCCATTGTCTGTTCAGCATGATCAAGTGATACCACTGGGTTTATCAACGATTGATATCATTTCTGAAGAAGGCACTTATGTATCTTTATCTCAAAATGGTATAGCTATTGATGCTGGGTTAACCTCTTCAACAGGTACTATATCTATGGATATAAGTGGAGTAGTTACCATGGATTCACTTTTCGTAGTGGTTACCAAACAAAATAAAATTCCATACATGGGATCCATACAAATTATGCCTCCAAATGGAGTCTTTATTTCAAATTCTAACAATGTTTTTAACGAAGTTTATGGTAACTATAATGGAAGTATAGATTTTGGAGAAACACATACTGTAGATGCTACGTTAAAAAACTTTGGAAATGTAGATGCTTTTGGAGTATATGCTAACTTAAGTTCTTCAAATACGTACTTGACCTTATTAACAGATTCATCGTACTTCGGTTCCATCCAAGCAGGTCAGAGTGTACAAAATATAGGTGCGTTTAAATTCAATGTCGCAGAAAATACCCCTGATCAAGAGGTAGTTCAGTTGCTAACCATAATTGAAGACAATCAAAACAACAGTTGGTCCACTTATTTTAATGTGAAGGTAAATTCTCCCAACACAATTGCTACTGAGCTATGGGTAGAAGACGATCAATTTGGAAATGATAATGGTCGACTAGATCCAGGTGAAATTTTAAGTATTTATTTACCCACAAAAAATAGTGGTCACGCAGATCATAATAATCTTATAACTAATCTTACATCTAGCAATCCGGATATACAATTTTTCAACAACAGTTATAACCTAGATTCGTTAGCTATTTCTTCAACTGAAGACGCCATTTTTAATGTAGTGATTGATTCCTCAATTGCTTATGGAACGCCAGTCACTTTTACTTATGATATAACTGATGGAGGGTATGTCAATCAGCAACAGTTTACCCTAATCGTAGGCCTAATTGTAGAGGATTTTGATGATGGAGGTATTTCTACTTCGGGTTGGACCAATAATTTCACTTATCCATGGATTCATGATTCTCAAATTTATTACAGTAATGACTTTGCTTTAACATCTTCAAATTCAGCACACAATACCAATTCAATTCTAACACTTAGTCTAAATGTTACCGAACAGTCCGATCTTCAATTTATGAAAAAAGTGTCGTCTGAGTCTGGTTATGATTACTT
>CAZJVX010000208.1:0-2939 GCA_964549345.1 uncultured Flavobacteriales bacterium
AAGCATCAATATGATTACATTTTTGAAATGGATGCTGATTTTTCCCACGACCCTGATGATCTTCCAAGGCTGCTCTATACTTGCTCAAAGCACGGAGCAGATGCTTGTGTTGGCTCAAGATATGTCCCTGGTGGGAAAATAATTAATTGGCCTAAATCTAGATATTGGCTTTCATACTATGCATCATTGTATGTCCGATTTGTGTTGAACATTAATATTAAAGACACCACTGCAGGTTTTATTTGTTACAAAAGAGAAGTATTAGAAAAAATTAATTTAGATAACATCTGGTTTATTGGTTACGCATTTCAAATAGAGATGAAGTACAGTGCTATAAAACATGGATTTAATGTAAAAGAAATTCCAATTCATTTTAAGGACAGAGAGCTAGGCCAATCCAAAATGAACATCAAAATATTTAGAGAAGCTTTTATCGGAGTGTTAAAATTAAAATCTAAAAAATTTGAGGCCTAAAGTTGTCATAAGAAATGCTGAAATAATAAATGAAGGTCTAACTTTTAATGGTGACTTAGCAATAGAAGGAAGTTACATTTCAGAAGTTAAAAAAGGAAGCTTAAGCGGGACCTTTGATCGAGAAATTGATGCTACAGGACTAACTTTAATTCCAGGAATGATTGATGACCAAGTTCACTTTAGAGAACCAGGTCTAACCCACAAAGCAAACATATTTTCAGAGTCCAGGGCTGCCTTAGCAGGAGGTATTACAAGCTTTATGGAAATGCCCAACACCATTCCCAATACGGTAACTCAAAAACTTTTAGAAGAAAAATTTCAGATAGCTAAACAGTGCGCCTTTTCTAATTATTCTTTCTTTATGGGGGCAAATAATGAAAACTTAGATGAAGTTCTACAAACTAATCCAAAAGAGGTTTGCGGAGTTAAAGTTTTTATGGGTTCATCCACTGGTAATATGCTGGTTGACAACAGAAAGGTACTAAACCAAATTTTTGAACATAGCCCTATGCTAATTGCAACACACTGCGAAGATGAACTAACAATAACGAAAAACCTAGCCGAATTTAAGCAGAAATATGGAGACGATATTCCTTTTAAATCTCACCCTTTGATACGATCCGAAGAAGCCTGTTTTTTATCTTCATCACTGGCAGTTGAATTGGCTAAAAAACATGAAACTAGACTTCATATTTTACATATTTCCACAGAAAAAGAATTAACACTTTTCAATAATAAATTGCCCCTTCAAGATAAAAAAATTACTGCAGAATGTTGCATACACCACTTATGGTTTAACGAGGAATTTTACGAAGAAAAAGGAAGTTTAATCAAATGGAATCCTGCTGTCAAAAAAGAATCTGACCGAAGAGCAATTATTAATGCTGTCAATAATGATATCATTGATATTATTGCTACCGACCACGCACCTCATACTGTAGAAGAAAAAAATAACAAATATCTAGAAGCTCCATCTGGGGGTCCATTGGTTCAACATGCATTACTTGCATTAATGGATTTAGTACATAAAAACCAAATTAGCATTACAGATGTAGTTAGAAAAACAAGCCATGACGTGGCCACTTGTTTTAACATTGAAAATAGGGGGTTTCTAAGGCCAGGATATTTTGCAGACCTTGTTTTAATTGATAGAAACAAAAGTTTTACAGTAAAAAAAAACAACATTCTATACAAATGTGGATGGTCACCATTCGAAGGTCATAGATTTAATAGCACTATCCACAGTACTATTATTAACGGAGTATCTGCTTTTGAAGACGGAAAAATTGATCCATCTTTTAGGGGAATGAGGCTTAAATTCAATAGATGAAACAAATTCTTTTTTTTTCCTTTTGTATGCTCATGTTTTCATGCATTAGAGATGACCCCAAAAACACTATTATTTCATCTCCGCTGGATATTCAGGAATTTAAAGAAATATTAGAGGAGCTCTATCTTGTTGATGCATTTGTAAGCAATAAAAATCAGCAATACCACCGAGATAGTGCATTTTTATTTATAAATGACAAACTTCAAAGAATGGGTAAGTCCACTAATGACTTAAATCAAGCTATTTCATATTACACCTCCAAACCCACCATTTTAGATAGCATTACACAAGAAATAAGAGACAGTTTGGAGCTGAAATTTTTAGAAATCTCACATGATGAGATGGAAGATATTGACTCAGCTGAAATGATTAATCACGTTTTGAAAAATTATCCTTATATTAAATCTCACAATGTAAATAAAAACTTCATTTTCAATACATCCTCAAAAGATAGCATATTGGATTACTTCTCCAAAAATCAAGATAAATTAGGAGATTATACTTTAGATGAATTTATGGATATGATTAACAAACCAAAACATAATGATTAGAAAAATAGTTGCATTAATTCTGATTGTTGTGTTTTTTTCTTGTGAAAAATGGAGCAAAGTAGAATGTGAAACATACATAGCTGAATGTTACTCATCTAGTCTAGATAGCGCATTTTGTAAATGTAGTTTGGAGAAAATTAAATTCAAATTCAATAGCTTAGAAGAAGCATTACAAAACGAAGAAAAACTACCGGAAATATTTTTGGATTGCCAAAATTGATACTAAGTCATTTTTCTATACACGACATAAATAACAGAAATACAAACAAGGGTACTCATCATAAAGTTTAGTACAGCCCAACCAAAAGATCCATTTTTTAACAATTCAAATGTCTCTAAACTGTAGGTTGAAAATGTACTTAATCCTCCGCAGAAACCTACCGTCAATAACAGCACAACGTGATCATTCAACCACTTAAAATCAACGTATTTAAACATAATTAGACCTAGGACGACACAAGAAAAAACATTTGCAATTAATGTGGAAAGCGGAAAAACCCCTTGATAGAAATATAATACATATTTCCCTATAAGAAATCTAAAAACAGCACCTAACCCACCACCAATAAATACAGCGAAAAGAG
>CAZJVX010000209.1:0-2908 GCA_964549345.1 uncultured Flavobacteriales bacterium
TATCTGAAGGTGTTTTATTTGCCGTTTTATAATCAATGATCCACCAACAATTTTGATTAAAAAATATCCGGTCAATTCGCAGAATTTCCCCTTTACTATTTACAATTTCTTTTTCAGTATATAAAAAATCATAATCATTAAATATAAATGACAATTTTTTGGATTTCCTCAATTCCTCTAGGTAAGCACAACATGTAAGATAGTCTTTATGCGTAATTTTAGAATGCTCTTTTAATTCTAAAGCAAAATTAAATCCATCCGTAAAGTCTGTAAGAACCTTACTCATTATTTGATGAAAAACACTGCCAAAATTTAAAGTTTTCTCATTAGCTAACGTATAATTTACTTGGAAATTAGAGTAACCACCATCGCTTAAAGTATATAATTGTTTTTTGGTGGTTTTTATTTCTCTTTCATACTTTTCAAGTGTTCCATCAAAAAATCTATTTTCGTTTTCATTAAAACATTCATGAAGTTTTATTGTATTTATAAGTAAATCTGAAACTCCTTTTTTCTTTGACTTACCTGTAAAATGAATAAACAAATGATCAACTGCTCTGGTAAATGCAACATAATATAGATTTAAATCATCTAAAATATTCATTTGCTCTTCTTTGTCATAAAGACTCTTCATGTCTAATGCAGTCAATAATTTTTTATTCATTTTAGCAATGAAATAATCAAATTCATTTTGATCAACCTTAACTCCATCTACCCATATAAATGGCTGATTTAAATTTGATTTTGTAGACCAGATTCCTTTAGGCATAACAACTACAGGAAATTCTAAACCCTTTGATTTGTGAATAGTAAGAATTTGAATTGCATTATTGTTGTTATTATCAACGCTAATTTTTTTGGATTCGTCCCATATAACATCTAAAAATCTATGAATAGAATATTTTTTTGAGACCACAAATTGGAAATACTGATCATTAAAACAATGGATAAATGCATCCTTTTTATTTAAGTTTAATTCTGATAAAATAAATTCAAGTTTGTGATAATCTCTTAAACTTCTATAATAGCTAAAATCAATATTTAAAATTGACTCGGAATTAAGAGAAAATTCCCCTTTTAGTACACATAAATGATGATGAAATAATTTAAGATCATCTTTACTTCCAAATTCAAAATAGTTTAAACCATGATACAATAATTTAAATTGTGTGCTGTAAAACAAATAAATACCATCCTCTGAGATATAGGGAAAATCAAGTCGATTAAGTGCGTTTGCAATTTCCAGACCATCTTTACTTGATCTAATTAAAATAGTTATATCTGAATATGAATATCCAACATCAATTATACTATTTATGCTGCTTTCTAAATAATCTTTAAGAGAAATGTCATTGAAATTAACATCAACTGATCCTTTATCTTTGCGATATGTAAGTTGTTTAGAACGATGAAATACATCTTTTACATTATCTATTTCAAAAAGTGTTTGAACTTCACTGAATATGCCATTATTAAAATTTATAACTGATGATGTAGACCTCCAATTTGTATCTAGGTATCCTAGTTCAAATCCAAATTCAAATAAGTTTTCGTATTCTACTCTATTTTCTAAGCTAGGTAATTTTGGTAAGTCCATAAATTGTTGAGCATCCCCTTCTCTCCATCTGTAAATAGCTTGTTTAGCATCTCCAACAATTAAATTTTCTCCACCATTTGAAATAGACTCATGAATCATAGGAACAAGATTATGCCATTGTAGCATAGAAGTATCCTGAAATTCGTCCACAAGGATATGATTAAACCTACTTCCTATTCTTTCGAAAATAAATCCAGCTGGCTCATTATTTATAATTTCACTTATCAGCGTATTGAAATCTGAAATTAAAATTATGTTTTGTTCCGTTTTTAATTCTTTTAGTTTAGAGTATAGTGAATTTACCATAAGAAAAGGAACGAATAGCTTAATCGATTCGCGATACCTTACATACATTTTTAAATGATCTAGAAGATTATAAATGGAGGGTTTAGCTACTTGTAGAAAAGTATTTACCGAAACTTGTTCTGCTGTAGAAATACTTTTCTTAAATAATTTATTATCATCTACCCAGCTAGCGTATTGAATAATGAATTCAATATCAACTTCAATAAGATTTTCTTTCAATTTTATAAGTTTTGAAAGTCTATTGTAAGTTGACCAGTTTTCCAAAATATGATATTGTGAAATGGATTGATTTATCTGATTTATTTGATGGATAATTTCATCATGTAAATCATTCATCTTTGTGGACAGACTTCTTCTTATATTTTGAAGGAAATCCTGATCATAATATTTAATTTTTTGCTGATTTAGAATCAGAATTTTTTCGAGTTGGTTTAATTGCTTTTCTATATCTGTTTTTAATCCTTGTTTTATGGAATCATCAATGATATCATAGACCAATTGTAAAAATTTCTCATCATCTGAAGATTCATCAATAAATTGAGAAACAGCTCCACTTAGAAATTCTTTTTCATCTAATATAATTTCATATGATGGTAGAAGATCTAGTTCTTTAGAAAAGGCATTAATAATCGTATTCGTAAAACGATCAATAGTCATCACATTAAAATCACTGTAATTATGAATGATTTTACTGTAGATAGATTTACATTTTAATTTCAGTGATTCAACGTGAATGGAGATGTCTTTTGAAATTAATGGTAACATGTCACTTGAATCTACATCATTAATCATCAACTGCAGCTCATGTAGAATTCGATCCTTCATTTCCTGAGCAGCCTTATTTGTAAAGGTTATGGCTAAAACCTCCTTAAAAGTATATGGAGACGCTGATTTAAGAAGTATGGTTAGGTAATGTTTAACAAGAGTGAAGGTTTTTCCGGAACCTGCAGAAGATCTATAAACCTTTAACTGCTTCAACTATGCTAATTTTTGAGAATGTAGCTC
>CAZJVX010000210.1:0-2903 GCA_964549345.1 uncultured Flavobacteriales bacterium
ATATCACTTGTTAATTTAATTTTAAATAAAGAAACCGTTAAAGAATTGATTCAGAGTGACTTAAACGTAATTAATTTAAAAAATAATTTAGATAAAATTTTAGATCAAAAGTCTCATTTAGAGACCATATTACATGATTACAAAGCCTTAAAGAATCTGTGTCATGGTAATAATGTCCCAAAACTTACTGCAATAGAAATGTTAAAAACTATAAGTAGTTAATATTTAAACTGTTTTTTTCGATTATAATTTTGAACTCATGATAAGATCATTATTGTACATCTTTTTAACTTTCCATTTTATATTGTGTCATTCAATGGAATTGAAAATTGGATTACTTAGAAACATCCAATTAAAATCAGTTAAAATCACTACTCTTGATCACTATTTTATTACAGCATCAAAAAGCGATATAAAAAAAGAACTAGAGAGTAAATCCAGTTTACATATAAAATCTAATCTCAATAAAGTACAAATCCTCTTTAATGATCAATTACTGGGTGAATTTGACACTATTTATGTGAATAAAAGAACTAAAGACACTTGTGTTTTTACCCTAACTGGAAAGAATCCATCCTTTAAAAAAAGAAGCTATTATGGTGAAATGGAAATTTTTTCTAATAAAGGAAAGTTAACTTTAGTTAATAATGTAGATCTAGAAAAATATCTTGTAGGTGTTCTTGAGTCAGAGGTAGGGCTTCATCAAACCAAAGATTTCTACAAAGTTCATTCGATAATCAGTAGAACGTATGCATTAAAAAATCAATATAAATTTATACATGAAGGGTTTAACTTAACAGATCTAGTTAATTGTCAAGTGTACAAGGGTAAAATGTATAAAAGTCAAAATATAATAGATGCTGTTAAAGAAACAAGAAACCTAATATTAGTTGATGAAAATATGGATTACATCACAGCAGCATATTTTTCAAATAGCGGAGGTCAAACCAACAATGTAGAAGATGTTTGGCTTAAGGCTTTACCATATTTGAGAAGTATTCATGACCCATATTCTGTTCACGGATACAATTATGAATGGGAAAAAATCATTAGTAAAAAAAGTTGGCTAAATTATTTACATACAAAATTTCAATTTCCAATTGACAATGCTTTAGCTATAAATAGCGCATGTAATTTTAAACAAGAAATCAGGCACAAATACTTAATTGATTGGATGTATAGAATTCCATTAACACAAATAAGAAAAGATTGGAAATTGAAAAGCACTTACTTCAGTATATTTGATAACGGTAATGGTGAGCTCACATTGAAAGGAAAAGGATTTGGTCATGGAGTAGGATTGTCACAAGAAGGTGCAATGAAAATGATTGATCTTGGATATGATTTCCTAGATGTATTGAGATTTTATTATACTGATGTTCATCTAATTGATAGGAGAATGAGAGATTTCTATCTAATAGACTAATAAAAGACATTATTTGTTTCTAGTTAACATAATATTAATTATAAGACAAAACAGGGCGGTATGAGATTAACTTACATTAGAATGTAAATGATAAACCTATCATCCAAAATTCCATAAATTGTGTAGCAGCTCCGGTCTTAATTATTTTCCATCCTTCATATTCTCCAGGATCTGTAAACAATCCATCACCATTGGTGTCATTAGAAACATAATTAACTACATAATTATTTGCATTGGGATTGTCATAATCAAAGAAATAATGATTATCACCCGTTACGGGGTCTAATTGGTCATTACTTCTTGTTAGGTATATTGGTGTTATACCATCTGATTGATATCTTGGGATTTTAATATCATGATCATAAATGAGATATCCTGAAAACGTAATACTGAAATATTTTGAAAATTTATACGTAATTAACTGTTCCCATGTAATATCTATATTTCCAGGTTTATTTAAATAATTACTAAACAGAGATAAATCCGTCATAAGGGATAATTTTTTATTATGAAATAAACTATCGTGCCTATACAGTAAATTAACATACATTCCAGCTTCACTTCTGAATTTTTGACCAGAGGGCACTCCAAACACCCCAACCTGTGATAAGGAATCATCTAATACAATCGTAGATTTTATGGTTATTGGTGATAGATATGCGGTTAAATAATCATTAGCATGAATATCAAAGCCAAATCCTGTAATTGGGTAAACAGGTGCAAAAAAGTTATCCATATAATTTTGACTCAGCATATCATCTTCTGTATAGTAACCAAAGGTAAATTGTGTCCTGAAATTGAATAAAAAAGAATAATCCCATAAATGTGGTGTCCTTCTTGAAAACTTAGAAGTCATTTCTAATCTATCATCGTTCTTCCACCATGGTGTATTGGCGAAACTACCATAAGAAGATTTCATGATCCCAAATGACATACCAATAAAATTATTCCAATGGAATTTGTTGTGTCTGTAATCAAACCATAAGTCAGCAAGACCATGAAACTCTAAATAGTTCATTCCTCCTGCTGACCAATTATATAAAGCAGTTCTATTTGCTCCAAAGTAAATTACCGCATTATTATCCCAATAACTAGAATCATTAGTAAGCTCATTAGTTTTATTTTCAACATATTCCCTATTACTTTCACTATGTTGTGACCATGAATTAGAAGAATAAACGAAGAAAAAAATCGATATGTGTATATATTTCAAAAATATCTTATTGTGATTCATAAGCCTCATAATTACTTTTATCATTAAAAATGTACATTTCGTCATAATAACAGGTAGAAACAACTGTAAGACCAGTTTTTTGTATTTAATTTGCTAATATATCTAAACTGTAAACATTATGAAAAATTTATTTTTATCAATTATCTTAACAAGTGCTTGTATCCTTGGGTATGGGCAAGTCAAAGGACCAGACAAGGGTGAAAAAGTATCAAGTACACCTACTGTAGACAGAGCAGCAAGGCC
>CAZJVX010000211.1:0-2892 GCA_964549345.1 uncultured Flavobacteriales bacterium
ACTCCACCTGCTGGACAACCTCCATGTTCTGTATACATTTCGTACCCTGCAAATGCACCAATTTCAATATGATCAGTATTCTTGTCCAAAAGAGCATCAATTCTTTCTCTAGCCGTTAGTTTCCCTTTATCATGATGCTTCTTGATTTTTCCTTCTCCCCCACCTTTGTAAATTTCATGCAAGATGTTATTCATCTTAGAAATTTTTAATTTCATTTTGTCCTCGTTCTTGTTGAAATCTAAATTTTCTTTTGCAAAGCCCATCTATCTAATTTTGATTTAAGCTAAGATAAGTAAATCAATATGCAGTACTCCAACTTTTGACGTTATATTTGGTACAAATAAATGAGATGAAAATCGGTATTGTTTTATATCCCACATTTGGCGGAAGTGGAATAGTCGCAACAGAACTTGGTAAAGCACTAGCAGTTAAAGGACATGAAATCCATTTTATCACCTATAGTCAGCCCGTAAAATTAGGTGAATTGAGAAAAAATGTATTTTATCATGAAGTTGTTCCTTCTGATTATCCACTATTTGATTACACTCCTTATGAACAAGTATTAACAAGTAAATTAGTAGATGTTGTAAAATATGAAAAATTAGACGTATTACATGTACATTATGCCATACCTCATGCATCTGCTGCATACATGGCTCAACAAATATTGCAAACTCAAGGGATTAAAATTCCATTTATTACTACGCTTCACGGTACAGATATTACGCTTGTGGGTAAAGACCCCTCTTTTGAACCTGTAATTACTTTTTCAATTAATCAATCTGATATTGTTACAGCTGTCTCAGAAAATTTAAAGTTGGAAACGAATCAACTTTTTACAATCCAAAAAAATATACAAGTCGTTCCCAATTTCATCAATATAGAGGAATATCAAATGAATCAAAATCAATATTACAAAAATAGATATGCCCCAAATGGTGAGAAAATAATATGTCATGTATCAAACTTTAGAAAAGTCAAAAGAATAGGTGATGTGATTAAAACTTTTAATATGGTAGCAGAAAAAATTGAATCAAAGTTAATCCTAGTTGGTGATGGTCCAGAAAGAAATCAATTAGAAAGGCAGGCAAGAAAATCTAAATTCAATCAACACATTTATTTTCTTGGAAATTTAAAATCAACCAAAGAAGTGCTAAATATTTCAGATTTATTTCTTCTACCCTCCTCAAAAGAAAGCTTTGGACTTGCAGCTCTTGAAGCCATGGCATGTAAAGTTCCTGTTGTAGCCACAAATACAGGTGGAATTCCAGAAGTGGTTGAAAATGGATATAGTGGATTTCTGAGTGAAGTTGGAAACATTGAAAAAATGGCCACAAACTGCTCAACTATCTTATCGAAGGAGGATAATCTACAAAAATTTAAATCTAACGCCTTTAAAACAGCTCATAAATATGACATCGAACAAATTTTGCCCAAATATGAAATGCTTTATGATCAGCTTGTAAACAGATAAACAAATTATCAGCAGAAAATTACCTAAACAACTGTATCCAATGTTTATAATCACGTGAGTATGGAACTGGATTATTGTTTACAATAGTACTTCCATATTGACCGCGTATAATCGTCAGAAATGGTCCAGGTTTGCAATCATTGCCATTCAAGTTTTTTCCATCCCATTCAAAATAAGGATCTTCTGATTCAAATACAAGTTTACCCCATCTGTTAAAAATTTGTATTTTAATTTCATCACTGCAAGGATCTCCAAGGCCAGTCATTTTAAAAATATCATTTACACCATCATTGTTTGGTGTAAAAACATTAGGAATTGAATCAATATTATTGGAAAATCTTTCTACCTCAATTGTAGATTCAATTGTATCAGGAACAGCACCACATATAGTTGACATTACTTCGTATTGTAGATTATACTCATTTAAAGCAACGAAGTCACAATCAACAGTCCAACAATACTTTAATGCAACATTACTTATTGCTGATGCAGTATTAAGTAAGGAGTCATAAGAATAGTCTTGCATGCTAATAGTGTATCCTAAACTATCGTTAAAATCATTATAATAATGAATATTATTAATGGGGTCAAAATCGGGATAAACAAATGATTCAGCAAAATTAAAATTTCCGGACAGCGGATTTATAGATAAAGTATCATAAATATTTGCAGAATCTGTAGCAAGAACATAAATACATAAACTTGAATCAAGTGTAATTGAAGTTAAGGGTTCATAATCAAATGAGGTTTCTTGGGGAATCGAATCAATATGAACATAAATGTCGGCTTCAATGGGGTTGTAACCTGAACAATCTACAGAAAATGCATCTAAATCTAATTGTAAGGTATCACCTAAAAAATTACAAGGAGGCATCCAACAATATCTGAGGTAAATACTTCCGATATTTCCGATATATCCCGAAGGAGTAAGGTTGGAAATATTAAAAAATATACTGTCAGCTGAATTGTTCCAATTAAAGTACGCGTGTGAGGTGCTCGATGTGGGACAAGTTACCGTGATTGTCGGTGGAATATAAACACATGAAAATGAAGAAGGATGACATCCTGAGACAAGCACAGTTCCATTGTGGTCTTGTATATCCCAGCTTATTTCAGCATCCCAAGATCCACTTGTCCAGTTTCCGCTTGGAATAGAAATAATATCACCATTGGAAACGATTAGATTGTATGAAGCAGAGCTACCAGTGGTAAAAGAACTACCAATACTAGAGTGTGATATAATTCCATTTACAGAAATATCAACAGATGCACCATTCCAACCATCACCAAATGAATCATACATGTTAAAAACATATGTACAAGAATTGTTTGAACTATTTACACTGAATGGAACAGGCGCCACATAATTATTTAACAAATCGAAATCAGAAGAAGTTAAAAATGCATATAGTGAATCA
>CAZJVX010000212.1:0-2849 GCA_964549345.1 uncultured Flavobacteriales bacterium
CAGAAAGAGTGGGGTTGGCATCAGGGTAAAACCGGTCTTTTTCATAATTATTCGGATCGTAAATATGCCCCTGTATTTGAACGTAATAGGACTTGTTTTTGGACAAATCCTCCACCAACTTAAGTAAGGTGGGTTCAGATTGGGGTAAATAAACTGGCGAATCTGGGTAAAAGCCAATACTTTTTATTGTCATCTTTTCTCCAGCTGCAAATTCTGATATTGAAGCCGTTTGTACTACTCTCCTGTACGCTGCATATCGTATTAATGCCTTTCTATTTTCAATTAATTGATTGATATAGCCCTGTTCTTTTAGCGTTACAATTTCACCTTTACCCACTACCTCTGTGGGTATTTTTAAATTCTCATTATAAACAAACTGATGAATATAATTTGCTCTTTCTTTAGAAAGACGATGATTGTATTCATAACTCCCAATTTCATTTGTGTAACCTGTAATGGACATATTTGTAATGGAATAATTGGCTAAAATAGAATCGTGGAATATGATTAGCTTATCCTTTTCTAAATCAGTTAATTCACTTTTATTGTGTAGAAAAAAAACTTCGTATTCAATTATTTCCTTTTGAGCCAATAAACCAGACGACAGAAAAACAATAATGAAAAGTAATATTGAACTAAGATTCATCTAATCAATCTTTGTATTTATTTTGCTTTAGTCGTTTTTTGATAGCTTTCAAGTGTTCTGCTTTTTTAGCGTCCCTCATTTTCTTTGCTGATTTAGTGAAATATTTATGTTGAGTTAAAAATTTAACTTGAATTTCATCCCAAAGTCGGTCGCTATTTATTTTTTGATGATCTCTTAATTCTCTTCTAAGTGTTTCAGAAATTTCAAAAAAATCATCTCTACCTAAGTAATCTAAATCTGCATCGCAAATTATTTGCTCTAATTTATTTTTTGGATTATGTGGGATTATAGTGGCGTAAATAAGTTCCTTAACTTGTTCTATTTGTTGATCTGTATAACCATATTTAGGTAATATTTCTTCAGCTAATCTTGCGCCAATGGGTTCATTTTTATCGTACTCTTCAACAAAGCCAGCATCGTGATAGGTTGCGGCAGATTTTAAAACAAAAATATCTTCATCCATTACTCCCTCCAAAATCGCTATTCGTTCTACCGCCTTTACTACATCATATGTGTGGTGAATTCCGTGATAGTGAAGATTATCAGGTAGGCCATCTTTTAAAACTTTTATTATATGTCTTTCTGCCTTGCGGTAGTTAATACTACTGTATATGTGCAAGTCAACATATTCTCTAAATTTCTTATTTGGTGTTATTCCTTCCGATTTTAAAGAAAGATGTGGCTTTATTCCTTCTACAAAATACATGGAGATATCACCCGTATTTTTGGTTGGAATTTTTCCTCTATCTATACATTGGAAATATGGAAAAATCTGCTCATAAGTAGATTCTGATACGTTTACTTTCCATGTTTCACCACTGGTTTCAATACGCTGGGCAATATTTACCGTACTTCCCCAGACATCGTATGCAATCCTCTTAGACCCAATAACTCCTGCAATAACATCACCAGTGTGAATGCCGATCCTTAGCTCCCAAAACCCTTCACCTCTTTCAATAGATTCTTGTTTTAACCGCTCCATAAATCGTTGAATCTCTAAAGCTGCTAAAACACAATTAATGGGGTTTTCTTTATCTCTTAGTGGAACGCCACCAACAGCCATGTAAGCATCACCCATAGTTTTTATCTTCTCTATTTGATATTTTTCAATGATTTTATCAAATTCCCTAAAAAGATTATCTAAACTTTTAACTAAACGATCTGGATCCATCGTTTCAGCCACTTTACTAAAATCTTTTATATCGGTAAACATCACGGTTACCTTGCGATATTGTCTGGTTTTAGCAACTCCCTTATTTTTTAATTCATCTGCTGTTTCTTGAGGTAAAATATTTAAGAGTAGCTTGTCTGCTTTTTCTTTTTCACGCTCTATTTTTTTGTTTTGAATTTCAATTTGATTTTTCTGTTTAGTTATGGTTTTTGTTCTCCTTTCAACTAAGAAAGCCAATCTTCTTTGCTGCCTTTTAATTGATTTTACCCTTAAAATGTAGACAAACCAAGTCAAGAGTAATAAAAACACACCTAGGGTAATATAAAACTCCCATGTAAACCAAAAAGGTGGTGAAACTATGATTACAATTTCCTTAGGAAGGGACCATACTCCATCCACATTTGATGACCAAACTTTAAAGACATACTCTCCTGCGGACAAATTAGAGTAGTTTATCGTATTGGTTTTCTTCATATTCATAGGGGCATCATACATACCACTTAAATGAATCTTAAACTCATTACTTTTTGGGTCAGAAAAATGTAAACTCGAAAATGTAAATGCTAAATCGTTTTGAAAAAAAGTAAGTAAAATGGTGTCAACAGCATATGGGTTCTTATTAGTTAGAAAATTTTCAAATTTCCCATCATTCAACCATTTGATGTCGGTAATTAGTGTTCTTGGTTCTGTTTTATTGAACATAATTTCTTTGGGAGAGAAATAATTAAAACCGTTAATACCTCCAAAATAAATTCTTCCACTTATGCTCTGATAAAATGAGTTGTTATTGAACTCATTGCTCTGAAGGCCGTTTCCCTCATTATAATTTCTGAAGGAATTACTATCTGTTATGAATTCTGATATACCAAAATTTGTGCTTATCCACAGATGACCATTTTCATCTTTTATAATTCCATAAATATTGTTGTTGGATAATCCCTCAGATTCAGAAAAGATGTCAAACGTATTAGTTGTAAGATTAAGTTTATTAAGCCCCCCTCCAAAAGTTCCTACCCAAAGCGTATTTTCATC
>CAZJVX010000213.1:0-2846 GCA_964549345.1 uncultured Flavobacteriales bacterium
CCAAAAAATCCATCTTTTTCATCTAAGGCTGAAATTGTGATGGAGTCAAAAAATGCAGACCCCTCAAAGTTTCCTGAGAAAATCAACTCTTTTTTTGTATTTGAATATATTGTTTTGCCTTCAATATCATTAGTTCCACCAACTGATTTCACCCATTGAGCATTTCCAAAAATGTCATACTTACAAATAAATAAATCTTCATTAGAGCTGTTTTGAATAAATATATTATCGAAATAAGTGTCAGATTCAATTGAACCTATGATGTAAATATTATTTTCACTGTCTACATATATATCGCTCGGAGATACATCGTCACTACTGTTTATAGATGAAACCCAAGATTCATTATTTTCTAAAGAAATGCTTGCTAGAAACCCGTCTTCGTCACCAAAACTTGATATTGAAGTGTTTTGAAAATTAGCGGTGCCAGAAAAAGTTCCAATAATAAATAAGTTTGTGTCGCGGATAAAAAATCTTGAACCTTCCACATCATCGCTGCCACCAACTGTTTTGGTCCATACTAGGTTCCCTAAAGTATCTGTTTTTATTAAAAAGATATCTTTATCAGAACTGTTTGATAGAATGGTATTTTGAAAAAAAATATTTCCATCAAACGTACCATAACTATAAATGTTTCCAATAGAGTCATGCCTCAAACAATTTGCCTTGATTTCATCTTGTGACGAAATCTCTCTAAACCAATCGCAAGTCCCATTTGAATTGAAGCGACTAAAAAGTAGAGATTTATTTCCAAAGGAAATTAAATTTATGGAGTCAAACTGAACTGAACTTTCATATTCAGCCAAAAAAGAAAGTTTATTTCTGTAAAAATCAATTTCAATTGAATTTGCTTCCACATCATCACTACTTTCAAAATTTTTAGCCCATTCTAGATTTCCATTTGAGTCTAATTTTGCTAAAAAAGCATTTTTCCCAGACGTATTACTTAGTAAAATACTATCTAATAAGATGTTTCCCTCAAATGTTCCACATATGAATATTTTGTTGTCATTATTAACCGAAATATCTTCAATTTCAACATCGTCAAATCCACCAAATGATTTAATCCAAATTAAGTTTCCCGATGAATCTTGTTTACTGATAAAAAAATCTTTGTTTCCAATGCTTGAAATTAGTTGATTATCAAAATTTATCGATCCCTCATAGTTTCCGGCTAATAGGAATTTATCATTCTGTAAATGGACTATTTTTTTAATTTCAATATCATCCAATCCAGCAATATTTTTCACCCACTTGAAACTTTGACTGAAATAAACTTGACATATAAAAAACAGGAGTATTGTTGATGTAAACTTCATGTATTTTTAATAAAATTATTTAAAATATTCGAATGTAAAATAGGAATGCATTGAAAAATTCCATACAAAAACTATGGCCACAGCGATTAGTTTTGAAAAATAAAAATTCATCTTATTTTTTTCGTGGAAATAATAAACAATAAGGTGGTTTAATAATACACCTACTGAAATGACTAATAAAAATTTAAGTATCTGAACAAAAATTAATTCATAACCATTTGAAAATGTCCATATTTTATTTAAAAAAAAATTAACTGTCATTGCGAGTGAATATCCAGTAGCATTGGATAAATACTTATTTACAATTACAATTTCTTTGAGTATCCATGTGGAACTAAAATTGATTATCACACCGAGCATTCCAACCAGTGCAAACTTTAGTAATAAAAAACTCATTCTTAAATGATTTATTTAAAGATGGTTTTTATAATACCATTTTACAAACTTTTCAATACCATTTGTCAGTTCAATTTTAGGTTGGTATCCAATTAATTTTTTGGCTTTTGTGATATCAGCAAATGTTGAATTAAGCTCAAACTCATTAGACGGAGTGTTTTTAGTTTTAGCTTTTTTGCTGAGGGCAAAAGATAATTTTTCTATTAATCTTGTTATTTTGACAGGCTGCGATTTTCCTAAATTAATGGTTTCGCAAACGTTATTATTTTCCTTAATAAAACGCACTGTATTTTTAATCCCAATAATCACATCATCGATGTATGTATAATCTCTTGACGATGATCCATCTCCGTAGATTTTGATTGTCTTTCCTTTTAAAATTTGGTTAGTAAAATTATATATTGCCAAATCTGGTCTCATTCTTGGTCCATAAACCGAGAACAGTCTTAATTTCACAATATCAACCCCAAAATTTTTATTTACGCTGTCCAAATAATATTCACAAAATAGTTTAGATAGACCATATGGACTTAAAGGATGTTCTTTTGATTTTCCTTCAACAAATGGTTGATTATCAACAGACTTGTAGATAGATGAAGAAGAAGCGAAAATAATTTTTTTTACATTCTTATACCTAAGAAATTCAATTAGCGATGAGGTTCCAATTAAGTTGTTCTTAAGGTATGATTTGGGATTATTAATGGACTGAACTACACCAGGTTTTGCTGCAAGATGAATGCATAAATCTATTCTTTCTTTAATTTTTTTAAGTTTAATTTGATTTAAAATATCAACCTCATAAAATAAAAATCGCTTATTTTTTTTAAGCTTCTTCATATTATAAAGTTTTGTTTTTTTACTGTAAAATGGGTCGAAATTATCTATTCCAATTATTATATCATTTTTAGAAGTTTCTAAAAGCAGTTCACATAGTGAAGAGCCTATAAATCCTGCGCAGCCTGTTATTAAAATATTGGACATAAAATTTATTTATAGTTCTGATTTTATTAATCCTTAAAAAGATATTGTTGTTTGATATTATTAAAACTTTATTTGCAAAACTAAGTTAGGAACGACAACATGTAGTATTTTTATCAAACTATTTAAACAAAGTATTTTTATATTTACTAA
>CAZJVX010000214.1:0-2845 GCA_964549345.1 uncultured Flavobacteriales bacterium
AATCAACTTGCAGGTAAGTTGCCCCATTGGAAACAGCTTCTTCTTGAGCATTTATCACACAAAAAGAAAAAAACATAATAATTGTTAAAAAGTAATTTTTCATAGTTAGTTTTTTTAAATTATACTCAATATTAAAAAATTTTTCTCAAAAAAATCAAGTCATTATTATGTCTTATTTTAAATTGTGGTAAACTTATATCTAGAATTATAATAATAATCTTTATTTGCCTTTAAAATTGTAGAAGAAAAATTTTTATGGAGATAATGTTAAAAATAGGTTAGATATTCAATCTAACTTAACCCCTTATTCAAGATTAGGTTCTGTTGCATACTATCAGAAGTACTCTACAGCTGCACCAACAAAAATACATATGGATAGTTATGAAATTGCTAAAGATCAATTTCAACCAATAAAGTTGATGATTGATGAACTTAGAGTAAAAATGTTGGATTTGGAAAACCGTCTTAAAGAAATGGGTGCATCATATACACCAGGAAGGCCAAAGTCTATAAATTAATTATTAAGAAGCCCTGTTATTTAATTTCAGGGCTTTTTTATTATTCTTTTTAAAATAATTCTATTATCGGTAATAATTTTAATAATGTAAATACCATTTTCTAATTCTGAAATAGGAATATCATTATAATTACCTTCTTTAATCATCACCCCATTTAATGTGTAAATTTCAAATTTAAAGTTTCCAGAAATATTACTTATAGATATATTGTTGTTTGAGGGGTTTGGGTAAACTTTAAATTCATTTATCAGATTATTATCTATGGAAAGAGACCCGATAGTTTGTTCGAAAAAAAGCCATGCTTCTAGTGATGAATTTATATCAAAATTTCCCCAAGCGCCTGGCCAGTCATGATCACCTCCAACAACTTTATATAGCCATATCTCATTTTCATCTTGACAATCATAATTTCTTTCTTTTACCACATAACTACCGTCACTAATATTAGAGTTTTCTATATTTTCAGATGAAAATGATGAGCAATTATTCAGATTTGACCAATATTCAATAGTTTCAGGAATACTAGGGTAAGTACCCCATCCACCTGAACTGTTTGGGTCTCCGTTGTATATATTGATATAATCATTGGTTCCATGAATTTCCAAAATTGGGATTAATCTTTCAGGGTTACATGTATCCATAATATCCTGTAGCATCATTCCGGCAACAGAAACAACACCTCTAAAAGTACCTGATGCTTGGCACGCTAGCATATATCCCATTTCACCTCCATTAGACATTCCTGTAGAAAATATATTTTCACTACTTAAGTTATAGTTTGCCGATAAATAAGAAGAAAGTTGAACTAAAAAATCAACATCATCAACAGATTCATTAGGATGAAATTCATATCCTACATTCCAAAATCTATTCCCATAGTTGTCTAATGTGCCTCTAGGATAGCATACGGCAAAACCATATTCTTCAGCCACACTATTCATTCCCGAATAGTCATATATATTTGTAGCATCGCTAGAGTAACCATGTAATACAAAAACTAATGCTGCATCAGCTGGTAAGTTTTCCGGTTCATAGAAAATATAATCCCTAACATCTCCTTGATGATTAAATGTTAAGTAATCAATACTAAACGAAATTATTTCCTCAACAGCTGGATCTAGTGCATTATGCATATGGTCAACTAGCCATACAGTAATCGTGTGATTACCTATAGGTAAATTAGTTATAACAACATCATTTATATCATGAACCGCTACATATTCATCATCATTTAAAATATAATGCCAGTGACCATCTAACCCAACAGTGAAATTATTAAAATTGTTAATTGATAGGGTGGCAGTAGTACCTTCAACAGAAACGCTCCAATCTGCGCTTACTTCGTCTTGCGAAAAGCTTGATAGCGATATTAAGTAAAAAAGAAGAATATAAAATTTATTCATCATTCAAATATACTAATAAAAAAAGGGCACTTAATTAAGCGCCCTTTTTTTAATATTAAAAATATAAGTTATCTAATAACTAGTTTAGATACTTTACTTTGTCCATTGATTGTAACTTTCATAATGTAAAAGCCACTGTTGAATGAACTCACATCTAATGTGTTTTCATTAATAGTAGTATCCCACACTTTTTTACCAGTTACAGTATAAATCAAGACTTCTTTTAATCCATCAATAGGAGATTGTATTGTAACAATATCTCCATCAACAGGATTAGGATAAATCATCATGTCAAGTATTTTATTTTCTGATGTTGAAAGTGCAGCTTGCACACAAACATCATCCAATGTTACACCATATCCCCAGCCAGATGTTGCCTGGAATCCAACATAATAATCTGCACTTGGATTAGGTAAATCCAATGTTATTTCAGTCCAAGATGTTACCTGTTCAGTATATTCACCAATTTGAACCCAATCTCCGTCATAAGAGCTTCTGTAGAATACTCTTAATTAATCCTGATCTCCAAGCCATTCAACCTGTGTGTAATTAAATGTTAATTGAGGGTTAGTAACCGAAGTTAAACCCATTGAAGGTGAAATTATGCTTGCAGTATCACCATCCTAGTTATATGAAGCAAATCCAACCATTTGTGAACCTGATAATGGGGTTACAGAACCATCTCCATTCTGGTAAACAGTTCCCCATTAAGTAGTTCCTGAAAATATTGAAGTTGTCCATCCTTCAACACCATGTATTAAAGATTTATTTTTTGGTAAAAAAAAATAACCCACAATTGTATTAGTGAGTTATTTTAAGCGGAGGAAGAGGGATTCGAACCCCCGGAGGTGTGACCCTCAACAGTTTTCAAGACTGCCGCATTCGACCACTCTGCCATTCCTCCATTTCGAGTGCAAATATAGA
>CAZJVX010000215.1:0-2836 GCA_964549345.1 uncultured Flavobacteriales bacterium
ACATGTGCAATGAAATTAAGAAAGGAAAAAAGTTTGGCTAGTTCTATCTACGTTTTTATCAAGACTAATCCTTTTAAGGATGGAGCTAAACAGTATAATGCTTCTCAAAAATTCATTCTCACAGAGCCCACAAACGATAGTATGGAAATTACTAAAGTAGCACTAAATGTACTGCGCAAGTTGTATAAAAAAGGATTCAACTACAAGAAAGCAGGAGTAATAGTAGGGGATATTGTACCTGACTACTCAAGACAACTGAGTTTCTTCCATCAACAAGATGTTTTAAAGAGACAGCGTGTTATGCATTCATTAGATTACATTAATACTTCTATGGGTAGAAATAAAGTTCGGTTAGCTATACAAGGTTTTGATCGAAAATGGAGGTTGAAGCAAGAGAAGTTATCACCTTGTTATACAACTAGGTTCAAGGATATGCTTGAAATTAATGTGGATCAGCACAGAGTGGTGAGATAATCTTTTCGTAGAAAAAACGAATATACTAAGCTAAGTAAAAAAAGGCCATCTTATGAAAGCCTTTTGCATATCGTTATATCGCTATTTAGAACTTGTCAAAGTATGTTATAAGCTGTTTCATGTACGTGCAAATACAATATGTAATTAATTGGTTTAACAAATTTAACGACCAATCAATTGTAAAAATCCCTTGAATTCTTCAATTTCAGAAGCAGGTATAGTGATAGGTTGTATTGTAATACGGTATAAATATGTACCATCACTAGCTTTTAAACCAGAAGGCAATCGGCCGTCCCAACCTATACCATAATAATCTTCAAAAATTAATTGACCCCATCGATTAAATATATTCATGCTTTTTTGCTCAAAAGATGTTCCATTAGGCTCAAAGATGTCATTTTCACCATCTCCGTTTGGTGTAAATACATTAGGAATAATAAGAAAGTAAGGTTCTCTTGGACAAAACTCTGTATTTAAAGTGAACTGGTATGTATTTGAACAATTTAATGAATCTGTTCCCGTCACTACGTACGTACCCTCATCTGGCCCAATGATGGGAACACTGTCCAAAATATTATTATTCCAAATGTAAGATACTGCACCAATTCCATAAATCGTAATGGTGTCATCTTCGCACACGGTTGTGTCCGAAAAATTACTTGTAACGCTAGGTTGTTGATTGAAAGTTATATTGATGAAAACAGTTGAATCACATCCGTTAGTGGATAAATAAATTTCTTGTCCAGAAGGATTATTTGTCCCATAAATTGTCCCATTAATTAGTAATGAATCATTACTACAAATAGTAGTATCAATTACGGAGAAAATAAGTGGGTTTTCTGTTACCGTTATGTTGACTACTGAGTCACAACCAGAAATAGAGGAAAGAATTTGTGTTCCTGTAAGGTTGTTGCTGTTGTAAGTAATTCCATTTATCATTAGGGAAGAGCCATTGCAAATGGATGTATCAATGTTTGTGCTATATGTGGGATCACCTGGACTAATAATACAATTGATAGTAGTGTCACAATTGCTAAACACATTGTCAGTAATGTAAATTGTATATGTACCATCGGAAAGATTTTGAATGTTGTAATTACCTTGTCCTACACCACTAAAGACTACGGTCCCGTTGGATGATATATTATAACTACTACTTCCATTAATGTCAATAGAAATTTCTCCATCATTTTCATTTTCACAACTTTCATCTGTAATTGTTGTGGATGCTTGTAAATCACAACATATATCGATTTGATAGTATTTTGGACCAATGATGTCTGCGCAAGTGGCATTTGCATTGGTAATAATGGTGCTCCAACTTTGGCTATTCAATTGATTTACTAAACTAATATCATTTGTATTTAACGCGTAAATGGAAAAAACACCCACATTAGCTCCATAATCTGAAGAAGTAAAGGTTCCAGTGGTGTTGTAACTTATGATAGCATTTGTTGTGGTATCTACCAAAATATAAAGCTGCTGATAGCCAGATGTTGTTGTAAAACCGGAAGTACTTTCTGTAATATTATTACCAGAACAAATAATGGTAGCTTGACAGTTTATTATGTTAAATTGTAAAGGACCTATGGTATTAGCGCAAGTGGCATTAACAGTTGCTGAAAAATTAGTCAAGTTATTACCATTTGCTGTAGCCATTAAATTACCATCATTGGTGTTTACTGCATATACCGATAGCAAACCTAAATAAGTAGTCCCGTAATCCGTTGATGTAAAAGAACCAGAAGTGTTTTGAGCCAAAATATTATCATTTGCATCTACAATGATATAGTGTTGAGTATAGCCAGCAGATGATTCATATCCTGTAGTTGAAACGGATATAGGATCACCTGAACATACGTTTGTTTGACCATATGAGAAATGGGAATGAATTATAAGTAGTATGAAAATGATCTTTTTCATCATTCTATCAATTCCAGCTGCCCGCATTAGCATTACAAGCATTTATACAAGAAACAGATAGGACAAATTGACCATTTGATGAGCCGTTTCCATCTACATAAATAAAGTATTCAACTCCTGAAGTTGTAGTAAATGTGATAGAAGAAGTGGTTCCACTTCCGCTATTATTATCACTTCCAATACATGTCAAATTTGAGCAAGTTCCAGAATAAACAAATATCTCAGTATCAAAATTAGTTGCACTATTTGATGTGCTTAATGTAACATCTGATCCATCACCTATATATTTATACCAAACACCTGCTCCGGTTGTTAATCCTCCACAAGAAGGAGGAGCATCATTGCTAGTCGCTAATATATTGTTGGAAGTGTCTAGATCTCCGCAATTTAAAACAATGGCATTGTCACACGAATCATTTGTGGGATTAATGGCAATTCC
>CAZJVX010000216.1:0-2828 GCA_964549345.1 uncultured Flavobacteriales bacterium
ACCCAATAAAATTCCCATGGCTGCAGATTAGATGAATTTGGGGCTAATAGAGTTAATTCCAAACATTCTCTCATATCCTTTTCCAAAACAGGCTCTTTCGTGAAGTTTCGAACACTCCGTCTACTTTTTACGGTTTTAATGAATTCTTTTTTATCTATTTCAGGAACTTCTTCAATATGCGTGTTTTTGTTTTCAAAAAGCTCGTTTAAAATTGGTTTTCCCATCTTTAAGTTATTTTGGAACGTAATAATAGGAAAAGAACTTAAAAAGATTACGTTCAGTGTTTATATATTCATAATTAATTAAATTCGTTTTAAATATTATTTATGGATATTTTAATCATATCAATTCTAGTTATTTTATTATTTGCTGTTGTTTTTCTAATCATGAGAAAAAAGGGAGATGGTGGACAATCTCAAGAGTTATTGGTTCAGCTTAATGCTGAATTAAGAAAAGAAATTCAAGAAGTTAGAAAAGAGTTAAGTCAAGATGCTGAAAAAAGTAGACTAGAAATAGATCAAAAACTATCAGGTATTAATAAAGAGATTAATGATTTTCATAAGTCATCTAAAACCGATATGCAAAAACAATTTGCTGACTCTAATAAAGTAATTACAGAAGTAACTAAAGAATTGGAAAAAATAAAAGGGACGAATGAACAGGTATTGAGTTTTGCAAATCAGATGAAAACACTGGAAAAAATACTAGGTAATCAAAAGCAGCGGGGCATTCTTGGAGAAATCCAATTAGAGAATCTATTAGCCAATGTTTTACCGCCAGAACTTTTTCAAATGCAATATAGCTTTTCTAGTGGTGAGGCTGTAGATGCTATTGTTCGTGCTGGTGAATATATTATTCCTGTTGATGCTAAGTTTTCGTTAGATAATTACAACAAAATGGTTGAAAGTTCTGATGCTGCTGAAATTGCAGTACTAGAAAAACGCTTTAAAGAAGACATTAAGTCACGTATTGATGAAACAGCTAAATATATTCGTCCTATTGAGAAAACAACAGACTACGCTTACATGTTTATTCCTGCAGATGGTCTTTATCAAGATTTATTGAATAGTAGAGTAGGGACACTTCAGATCAATTCTAGAGACTTAGTTTCCTATGCTTACACTAAAAAAGTAATGATAGTTTCTCCGATGAGCTTATTCCCCATGCTACAGATTACAGTTAAAGCTTTACATAATTTAAAGATTGAAAATTCCATAAAGGATATCATGAAAAATATCGATAAGTTAGGTAATCACCTCAATGCTTATAAAACCTATCATGATAAATTAGGAAACACATTGGGAACAGCCGTTAATCACTATAATCGCTCCTCCTCAGAGTTTAAGAAGATTGATAAGGATGTAATTAAAATTTCAGACGGAAATACGCAAATTGATTTCGAGGGAGAACTACTTGATCGGCCTTTGCTAGATAATGAGGGTTAGTGTCATTTTGTGAATAACTATTATTGAACGTCAGTTTTGTTTTTTTGTTAAAAAGAAGAAATTTAGGTAACAAAATAAATCGTGGGGAAATTAAAAAACATACATAAAAGCCAGCATCTTAGTTTCTATTCTTTAGACGCAGATGCCTTGACTATTCCATTTTACCAATCTAATGTTCCGGCAGGATTCCCTTCTCCTGCCGAAGATTTTATGGACTTAGATCTCAATCTACAAGCGTATTTGGTGCAACACCCGTCAGCTACCTTTTGTGTTCGTGTCACGGGAGATTCCATGCAAAATGCAGGTATTTTTAGTGGAGATGTAATGGTGGTAGATCGAGCTTTAGAACCTAAAAATAATACGATTGTCTTAGCTGTACTAGATGGAGAATTTACGGTTAAGAGAATACAAAAAAGGGGCAGTCAGCTTTTTTTAAAGCCTGAAAATGAAACCTTTAAACCGATAGAAATAACAGAGGAAATAGACTTTAAAGTTTGGGGAGTAGTCACGCATATCATCCATAAGGTATGATAGCATTAGTCGATTGTAATAATTTTTATGCTTCTTGTGAACGTGTTTTTCAGCCCAAGTTAGAACACAAGCCCATTGTTGTATTATCCAACAATGATGGATGTGTCATAGCCCGAAGTAATGAAGCCAAAGAATTAGGTATCAAAATGGGGGCTCCAGCGTTTAAAATGAAACCCATATTTGATCGAAATGGAGTTCACGTTTTTTCTTCAAATTTCGCTCTTTATGGAGATTTATCTAATCGTGTAATGAGTATACTAGCAGAAGGTGTGCCCGCTATTGAAATCTACTCCATTGATGAAGCCTTTTTGAATTTAGACGGGATAACAAAACCGCTTCAGTTTTCTATTGATTTAAGAACTAAGGTGAGAAAGTGGACGGGTATACCCGTATCGGTAGGAATAGCGCCTACTAAAACATTGGCTAAAGTAGCAAACTACATCGCTAAAAAATACAAGAAAGAAGGCGTTTTTGTAATGAAGCACTCTAAAACTATAAATGAGGTCTTAAAACATTTCCCTATAGATGAGTTATGGGGAGTAGGAAGGCAGTATGCTAAATTTTTAAAGGAGAGAGGATTTTATACCGCTTATGATTTGGCAAACGGAAATGAGTCCTGGATAAAAAGAAATATGACGGTTAATGGCTTAAGAATGGTAAAGGAGCTCAAAGGCCTGCCTTGTTATGCATTGGAATGTGAATCATCAAGAAAAAAGAACATTTGTACTTCTCGTTCATTTGGGATGGATGTCAAGGAATTACATGAGTTAAGAGAGGCAGTGGCTTCTTACGCGGCTACATGTGCAATGAAATTAAGAAAGGAAAAAAGTTTGGCTAGTTCTATCTACGTTT
>CAZJVX010000217.1:0-2821 GCA_964549345.1 uncultured Flavobacteriales bacterium
TTTAAATGATCTTCCCGAAGAGTTTAGATCTATTGATATTCTTATTAATAATGCAGGAAATGCTCATGGACTTGATACTATTCAAGATGGTTCACTTGATGATTGGGATAATATGATTGATAGTAATGTGAAAGGTTTGCTTTATGTTTCTCGTGTAATCATACCAAAAATGATTGAACAAAAGAGTGGGCATATAATTAATATAGGCTCTTTAGCAGGTAGGGAAGTTTATGAAAAAGGAAATATTTACTGCGCAACAAAACATGCGGTGAATGCTATTTCAAAAGCTATGAGAATTGATTTAAATAAAACAGGTATTAAAGTTTCTGAAATTAATCCAGGACTTGTGGAAACCGACTTTTCAAATGTACGTTTCAAGGGGGATAGTGATCGGGCAGAAAAGGTTTATCAAGGTTACAAGGCACTACAAGCAGATGATATTGCTGATATTCTAGAATTTGTTATAAATAGACCAAGCCATGTCAATATCGCAGATATTTTAGTACTTCCTCAAGCGCAAGCAACAAGTTCAATTATTGATAAAAACACATAACTTTAATAAATAAATTCGAATGAAAATACTTCGCTTTTTGATTTTTATAATAATACTATCGTGTTCATATGAAAGTTCAAATAACATTGATAACACTGAACCAGTTAACCCAATAGATTTACCACCTCTTGAAGTTTCTATTAATGAATTAAGTGTGCCGTTTGGAGGAATAACGACAAGTGATATTTCTAGAACATTTTACGATGTAAGCGGAACTTTTATTTACAGTAATAATGATGCGGTTTTTGCATATTTCCCTGGTGTAGCCGAGTGGAATCCAGGTCAAAGTGGAAGTGCATTAGATGTAACACCAGTTCCCTCACAAGTATTAATAAAAGAAGATTCCCTTTGGAACTTTCATAAAACTGATCACAGTTTACAGACTTGGGGAATGAGAAACTTTGAAGTTTTAGAATCTGAGGTTGTTATTGGAGATGGAAATGAAATTGGAGTTAATTTTTCAGAATGGATTGGTGATGCTTACATTGGACAAATTATGGGTAATGGTGATATAAGTTGGAGGCATGTAAATGATCTTGATGAAATGGGATATTTTCATGGTACTGGCGCAGGAGATTTAAATAATGATGGACTTACAGATGTTGGTTTAACTCCAGGAATTGGTCATGCTGGAATAAATATTTTTTTACAAAACTCCGATGGTAGTTTTACAAGAAACGATGAAATACTAAATTTTGAGGGTTTGACTCCGTTTACTTTGGATTTTTCAGATTTGGACGGAGATGGGGTTGATGAAATAATAACCGCTGACTACGGCGGTGGAAATATTCCCGATGAAGATGATCATGAAATTAGAATATATAAACTTGATAATTCAACAAATAAATTTGAATTACATTTTCAAATTAACGAACCAAATGCTTATGATTGGGGATTAGGTGCTACTTCCATTAAAGTTTATGATTTTACAAATGATGGCGTAATGGATATAGCAGTTGCCAGAGAAGATTTAGAATATCATGGTTTTGAAGTTTGGAAGGGAACCGGCAATGCTCAATTTGAACTTATATTTTCATCGCCAACATGGACACAGAATGAAATGCAATTTAGAGAGTTCTCGGTATTTGATGCAAACCAAGACGGAAATTTAGATATACTTTTAAGGCCATTTCACTATGGTACACTTTATAGAAATTCAGAAAATTGTTGGTGGAATGTCTATGCTTGTAATGGAATAAAATTAAATCATTTAATCTGGCTGAATGATGGTTCAGGAAACTTTAATTACTACAATGAAGAAGAATTAATAATCGAGGACCTTTTGGTTGATAGTGTTCATCCTTACCTTTTTGATGACAACCTATATTTCGTGGGAACTTTTTACAATGATTTGGATGGTAATAGAATTCAAATGATTGATATTAAAATAAATTTTTAATCTGATTTTATTTAATCTACCAAGTAATTAAAGATCAAATTTAATTCCCTGAGCCAGAGGAAGATCGTCTGTATAGTTGATTGTATTTGTTTGTCTTCTCATGTAGATTTTCCAAGCGTCAGAACCTGATTCTCTTCCGCCGCCAGTATCTTTTTCGCCACCAAATGCACCACCAATTTCGGCACCAGAAGTACCAATATTAACATTGGCAATTCCACAATCGGAGCCTGCTGCTGAAAGGAATTTCTCAGCCTCTTTTAGGTTGTTTGTCATAATTGCTGAAGACAATCCTTGTGTAACATTATTTTGAATTTCAATTGCATTGGTTACCGGTCCGGAGTATTTTAGTAAGTATAAAATTGGAGCAAAGGTTTCTTCTTGAACAATGTGAAAGTCTGGTTTTGCCTCAGCAATAGCCGGTTTTACGTAACATCCGCTTTCATATCCTTCACCTTCCAAAATACCACCTTCAACAATGATGTTCCCACCTTCCTCAACTACTTTATCTAAAGCTTTTGAATACATATCTACAGCTAATTTGTCAATTACAGGTCCAACATGATTTGATTGATCAAGGGGGTTTCCAATTTTAATCTGCTTGTAGGCATTTACAATTGCATCACGAACTTCATTGTATATATTTTCATGAATAATTAACCTCCTTGTTGAAGTACATCTTTGACCTGCAGTTCCAACTGCTCCAAAAACCGCACCCATAACCGTCATCTTAACATCAGCATCAGGGGTAACAATAATGGCATTATTTCCACCAAGCTCTAATAATGATTTCCCCAATCTAGCACCTACTTCACTAGCAACAATTTTACCCATTCTAGTTGAGCCTGTTGCAGAAATAAGAGGAATTCTCT
>CAZJVX010000218.1:0-2790 GCA_964549345.1 uncultured Flavobacteriales bacterium
ACTGCACATTTTTTTATTATGCAAGCATAACAATGATGAGGTTTTCCACATTTTACAAACAAATTTTATTCACAATTGTGAATTATGAAATATTATTTTAGTTTTTAGTCTTTATTGACTAATTTAAGAGTTAAAAAAGGTCTATTTCAAAATTATAAATTAATATTTTAATTATTCGTTGTTATTTTATGTAAATTCCAAATTTAGTAAGAAAGAATATTAAAATGACTAAAAAAAGAACTTTTGCATTCGTAATTTGGTTCATTTCAGTACAAGGCTGTCACATGAAAAATATTTTAATTATACCTCCTAAAAATCATGTATCCATTCACTTAGAAGAATCATTACCAGCTGACATATTAATAAAAAATAAAGGTATGGGTAAGCTTGCGGTTAGTGTAAATTACGCTAAAAACCAAAGACAAATATCTGGTTTCGGTCTTGATGGTCGGACTACTGGAAAAATATTGGTTAAAAAAAACTGTGTCTTACAATTTAAAAATGAAAATAATTTCGAAAAAATGGTTCATTTTAAGCTTGAAGATATTAATAAAATAAAGGAACAAGTTGCAGTAAGAGAAATTAATCTTGAACTAATTAATAAATCCTCTAAATCAATCTCTTTGATCATTCCTGATGTTATAAGTCCTAATCTGTTACCAAACTCAACAAGTAATGTAAAACTAAAGATAGGTCAAGAAATAATTTTCAAAAAAAACTTGAACAAATCAATAATATATACCGTTTCTGAAAAAAATGAAGATGGGGATAAGATTTACATTAATGAATTGATTGAAATGGCAGAATGAAACAAGTTGTACTTTATTTTTTAGCGATTTTTGCTGGTGCTTTAATTGGAAGTGTAGCAAATATGCTTATCATTTCTTTTAGCACAAACATCATTCCTCTTCCTAAAGGAGCGGATAATTCTTCTATCAAATCTCTTGAGCAAACTATCCATTTGTTTCAATTCAAACATTTCATTATGCCTTTACTAGCACACGCAGCGGGTAGTTTAATTGGAGGCACAATAGCAGCGTGGATAGCGCCTGGAAATAAACTTTTAGTTGCTCTAACTATAGGATCTTTCTTCTTAATTGGTGGAGCTATGATGGTTTTTCAACTTCCTTCACCCGTTTGGTTTAATGTTGTCGATTTAACATTAGCTTATCTTCCAATGAGTTGGATTGGATATAGGATTCACCTTATTTATATCAAAAATTAACTTTGATCATTTCATTTTGTATATTTATTGTTAATTACCATAACTAAATTAAAATGAAAAAATACATCCTTTTATTAATCCCAATTATACTTGGTATTACGACACCCACTTTTGGGCAAAAGAAAGTGGCTGTGACTACATTCTGGGTAGATAAACACATCGGGTTTGAACAACTTGGTGAAAATGCTGGAGCTGCTGCTGCCCTAGCATCGTTATTAGAAGATCCTAGATTTAATTTACAGCCCGTTCTTGATAATTTTTACAACACATTTACAAAAGATTACGCCAAACAATTTCCTTTTGAATTAATGGATGAAAAAGAGGTTATTGAAACTGAAGCCTATCAAAATTATGAAACCCGCTGGGGAGAGGGTAACGATAAGGACAGAAGCTTATTGTTTCAAAGGTATTTATCTGTTGAAGGTTATAAACCCATGATGGAGTCTCTAAGAAACAAAGGTGAAAAAAGTAACACCATGCAGATGCTAAAAATGTTTCCTGATGCAGATGGTGTTATGTTTGTCAGTATGGGTTATAATTTTGTAAAAAAAGCGGTTCCATTTACTGCAGGTGTCCAAGCCTACATTAAAATAAAATTGTGGAACAGAGAAGGGAAAAGAGTTTTTGTTATTCACGAATTAGGCACTTCTAAAAAATCAGTTGGTATTGTAGGAGGAATTCCATTGATGAAAGCAGAGAAGCTTCTACCATTATGTGAAAGCGCGTCCGAAAAATTAGTAGCTGACTTGAGCAAAAAAGTAAAAAAGATTTCCAAAAAAGCCGCAAAGAAATTATAATTTAAACACATATTGATTCGACTTAAGGCCCCATTTTGGGGCTTTTTTTATTCAATTTTTTTAAGTTGATAAGATTAGACAAAACATAATTAAGTCATATTTTATCTATATTTAATTGTGAAAAAATTAAAATATATAGGTGCATATTTCAGTCCTCTATTAGCACTTCTATCATTTCAGCTTCAAGGTTTCGGTGCCTTTTTGTGTGTTTTCACTTTATATATAATTGTGCCCGTATCTGAACAATTTTTACCTCAAGACACGTACAATTTATCCAAGTCAGAAAAAGAATTGGCCAAAGATGATCCATTTTACGATTGGATTCTGTACTTGCTTGTTCCTCTTCACCTTTTTGTAATCTATACTTTCCTTATAAAGATTTCTAGTCCAGAGATCCAGCTTATGGAGACCATTGCCTACACCATGACTATTGGAACTATATTAGGTGTCAACGGGATTAATGGAGGTCACGAATTAGGTCACAAAACGAATGAACCTGCTAAATTAATTTGCGCACATATTCTACTAGCTACTAGCCTTCAAAACCATTTTATGACGTATCACAATAGTGGTCATCACAGGGACGTGGCCACTCCAAATGATCTCACTACTGCTAAAAAAGGGCAAAGCTTTTATCATTTTGCCATACAATCACAAATAGGAGGATATTTTAAAACATGGAAGCTTGAAAGAGAAAAACTATTAAGACAGGGGAAAAGTACCTTTCTCAACCCCATGATTATACTCACCATAATTCCATGGTCTTTA
>CAZJVX010000219.1:0-1479 GCA_964549345.1 uncultured Flavobacteriales bacterium
TATGAAAGAGTTAAATTTCCCTTGAAAGGAGTGTATAAGCTGAATTTAAATCAAGCGATGAGAGATACCCAGCTGGTAGATTTAATGAATATAGGTATCGAAGTCTACACTAATCCAAGTGTAGAATAATGCCTTACTATAATCAACATATTCATTCTAAGTTACCAAAAATTGGAACTACCATTTTTACCACTATGTCAAATTTGGCCAATGATCATGGAGCTATTAATTTATCTCAGGGATTTCCAGACTTTGATGTAGATGAGCGATTAAAGAATTTAGCCATTAAGTACATTAAAAAAGGACCACATCAATATGCACCTATGCAAGGTGCATTAAGTTTAAGAGAAGCTATAAATGTGAAGGTTAATTCGATGTACAATGCTTCTTATGATGTGGAAAAAGAAATTACCATTACAGCTGGAGCAACTCAAGCTATTTACACAGCCATTTCTGCTATAATAAAAGAAAATGATGAAGTAATTTTATTTACACCAGCATATGATTGTTATGAGCCAGCTATTGAAATTTGTGGTGGTAAACCTGTATTTTTTCAACTTCAGGCACCAGATTTTGCTATTAATTGGGAGGAGGTTAAAAAATTAATTAGCCAAAAGACACGGATGATTATCATTAATTCTCCTCACAACCCTACTGGCTCAGTGCTTGCTAAAAGAGATTTTATAGCATTAGAGAAAATTATTTCAGACACGGGGATTATAGTTCTAAGTGATGAGGTGTATGAACACCTCGTGTATGACGACCATACTCCTCAGTCTGTAGTCTCGTATCCTAAATTAGCAAGTAGCGCCATTGCTGTTTTTTCTTTTGGCAAGACCTTTCATGTTACAGGCTGGAAATTAGGTTATGTATTGGCACCTGAAAATCTAATGGATGAATTCAGAAAAGTTCATCAGTTTAATGTTTTTTCATGTAATCACCCTTTTCAATTGGCGATTGCGGAATACATTAAGGATGAAGAAAATTACATGAAGTTAAGTGCTTTTTATAATAAAAAAAGAAAGCTTTTTTTAGAAATGGTAAATGCATCTAGATTTAAAGCAATTCCATCCAAAGGGACTTATTTTCAATTACTGAACTATGAAGAAATATCTTCTCTGTCAGATATTGAAATGGCTAAGAAGATGACTATAGAAAATAAACTAGCAAGTATCCCAATTTCAGTTTTTTACCACGCAAAAATAGATCAGAAATTCTTGCGATTTTGTTTTGCAAAAAAAGATGAAACCTTAAAAAAAGCGGGAGAAATCTTGACTCAGATTTAATTATTCACATTAATATCTTAAGATTTGATATGAGATAAAAAATACAGCCTAATATTTTCTTATATTTTTGGAATTATATGAGAATTATAAGTTTACTTTTTTTCTTTTTTCTTTCGTTTTCTGCCTCCGCACAAAACTTGATTGATGTTTATTGTTCCGAAGACAGTTGCAGTCATACTGTGATAGATCCTGA
>CAZJVX010000219.1:1579-2775 GCA_964549345.1 uncultured Flavobacteriales bacterium
CTAGGTGATTTTGAGCCAACTGGGGATGAATTATGGTTCAAATTTTTTGTACTACATATTTATCATGCAGGAGCTTACAACGTTCAAAAGCTGGTAACACAACTTGAAGAGCCAATCGATGGAATGGATTTGATTAAATGGATGTGGACTCATGAGTACGGAAATTTCAAAAATGCATCTCAAAATTATTCTCAAATTGCCATAGCTGCCATGCTTACTCTTCAGGACATTGTCCTAGAGGATTGCGATTATATTTTTAGATGTGAAAGCAATTATTATTCCGAGTATTAATGAATAGATTTTTTCGATCCATTAGCGTAATTATAGCTATTTCATTTGCCGTCACCACCTTTATTCACTACCACCAAGATTTAGACTTAGACATTCCATTTTATTCTCAAATCACATCAATAGTAAGTCTTTTATTGTTTATCCTTTTTGTTTTCCGGTTGGTTTGGCGTTGGAAAAACTATGCACTTTTAAAAAATAATGATGGGTATGTTTTTACAAGAAATGGTTGGAGTAAATTACTCACTAATGAGTTGATGCCTTTTTTTATTTTTTTACCCCTAATTGTGATGTTGAATATATACGCAAAGGATTCTGTTGTTTTTAGCTGGGTTCTTTTATTGATTATGGTAGAAGGATTTGTCTTTTTGATTATAGCAAAAAACCATTTTAAAATCATGTTAAATGATAAGGCTATAATTTATTTTTCAAATCAACCTAACGTTATACGTTGGGAACAGGTAAAGCAAATCAAAATGAGTGAAATGGGAATTTTGGTGCTTAAAACAAATGGAAATAAATTATTTATTGAAGACGAATCGTTTAAAAATGCGAAGGAAATTAGGTTTCAAATCAAAAAATCAGCCATTAACAGACACATTTTATTCGAAGAAATAGGTCTCTTAGTTTAGCGCAGAGTATATAATAGCTTCTAATTCTCTAATTAGTTTTGATTTTTCAAAGTTAGGGGCATAAACATATCCATCTATATTAATAATTTCTCTGTTATTTTTAGATAGAAAAGCGTAATTTATAAAGGGCCCGCCCATTTTATCATTTACCATCTTCCAAGCTCCTGTTGTTTTAAATACGTATTTGTCATTGATGTACATGGCTTCACTTTGCATAGGAGCAAGATCATCATTTCTAGAAATCATATAAGAGTCTTTCGTTGTACCTTTTAAATA
>CAZJVX010000220.1:0-2727 GCA_964549345.1 uncultured Flavobacteriales bacterium
TTATGATAGGTAAATGTGCTATCTGTGTTGGAGTCTAAAAGAATGAAAACATTTGGATGAAGTGTCGATATACTTAGTTTTGAAGAATGTAAAGAAATATCAGAATTCATATCATCGGAGGACCAAAAATGCTCTGATTCCCCAAAAATGCTTAAATCATTAATCCCATCACAGTTCAAATCAATAGTCAAGCTATCTGAATCTTCATCAATGTTCATGACAAATAAATCACAATTATTTGCATCCCCTAAGTCTAATTCTGTGGAAGATAAGTTAATCGTTTTATAGGGACAATTCGATGTATATTCACAACTCCCATTGTCTTTTACAGCGTCCGCATTATAATTGATTGCACAAGGGTCAATACAACCACGTTTTCTACATGATACCACATCAAAAAAAATAACAAGTAAACAAATAAAAAAAATTAAAATGCTTGATTTCATTATTTTTATGTTTTTAGTTTACTTTAAGAATTATTGAAAAACAAAGGAAAATTAGAGGAAATTAAATATGTCTTTTCTAATTTCCATAATTCTTGATTATTTACTTTAAGTTATTTAAAATTAATAATAAAAAGAATAAGTCTTTTCAAATCTAATTCAAAAGAGTTCCAAATCTGGCTCTTTTGTCAACTATTTGATTTGAGTAAAAAATAAAACATCTGAGATTTAAAGTTTAAGAAAGCCAAAAAAGAAAATCTATAATTTTCATTAATCTTTTTATCAAAGTCTTGATATTATTTGTCCATCAAAAGTTGTATAGCTTTTCATGGTATTGGCAGCCATACAAGAGTGAACGGGTAGAATAATTAAATAATCTCCTATTTTATATTTATCAACCTCATCTTTAGGACAAGAAATTATTCCGTGTTCTTGCGATAAGCTTTTTACATAAACATTTGGAATTATATCACCCCAACTGTTCTCTTTTTTCTCTACAACTCTTCCAAATACTATTCCTTCTTTGTCCTCAAGTCTATCTTTTGACAAGTGAACACCACCACCATAAACCACAATTTCACCTCGGTTTTTGTGTAGAGCTACTATTGGGCAAGCCATTGCTACTGCAATCTGTGAAATTGAATTAGAACCAATTAGGTTTTGAGTTAAGTCATAAAAAACAAAATTACCAGGTCTAATCTCATCAACTCCAGAGAAGTCCTCTGCGACACTACAACTTGGCGTGTCACCAAGAGAAATAATCAAGTTTGGATATTGATTTATATATTGCTTTTTTAAATTAGACATTACTTTAAGACTCCTATCATGCTCATTTTTAATAGCTTCATGTGTGCTGCAATAGTAAGTATGTCCAGCATGACCTAAAAACCCTTTAAAATTAGTGAGATGATTTGTATCTATTTCACTTAGAATAATATTAATTAAATTGGTGTTGGTTGGATCTATTCCAGTACGATGATAGCCGACATCCATTTTAAGGAAAATATTAAGTTTATATTTTAAATGCTTTATGAGAAATAAGATGCTTTCTATATTCTCTACACAAATATTCAGTGTGATTTTTTCAGCTAGATTATTGATGGTGTTTATTTCTGAGATATTTGTTGGAAAAGCAACTGTTATATCGTCCCATTGAGATGAGAAATACTCCGCCATGGTGAATGATGAAACACTAATTTTATTAACGCCAATTTCTTTAAACCACAATCCGATTTCTCTTGATTGATGGGTCTTGAAATTTGGGCGGAAATCCAATTGGTTAGATTTTGCTTTTGAAAACATTTGGTAAATATTTTCCTTGCATTTGTTTTTATCTAAAAAAAGTGTTGGCTTAGTTATTTCCATTTTTTTGAACTATGAATTTGTGTAATCGTGTAAAAACAATGTAGTCCTCAATAAAGATAAATAAGCACAATTAGTAATTAAAAATGTTGGACCTCTTTATTTTTACTTTTTCCTATCATAGTGATTGCGGTAAACGGCAAGAATATTCCAAAAATTAGCATTAAAATCGCTTCACATAATAGTTAGATTTATTACATTTTTGAAAAAAATAGTTTAGCTAGTTATTTTTCTCATGATCCACTCTAGTGGGCCTAACCTCATAAATTTTGTCCAAATCCCTGCAAAAAATATGGAAACTAAGCTGAATAGTAGTGCATATGTAATAGAAAATTCGATTGAAAAATGCCCCATTTTCTCAGGGTACATTGCTTCAATTATTCCAATTCCGATTACAACATGTGTAATATAAAAGGTTAACGCGAGCCTACCTGTTTTAGCCAAGACGTTAATTAACAAGTTATTCTCATATTTTTTGGAAATTAAAATACAAGATGAGATAACAAAGATCGCAATTGCAGCACTAGAAATCATATAAATTGGAAGTGGCGGCATTGGGCTCATACCCACTATATATTCAAGCTCTAATATTGGTGCTATATTATTTTCAGAAATAATATAAATTAAAAGTTTAGAAATACAGAGCATTATAATGTAGATTATTAAACTAACTAACATAGATTTTTTTATGAACTTGCTGTTTGATAAATCATTTTTCCCAAACCATAGTCCCAAAAACATAAAAGCTATCCATGGAATCACTGGGTGAAATCCATTGTAAAAAAGATTTCTAAAAAATCCAGGAAATGTCCAAAAATCAAAATAAGTCAGAGTTTCAAAATTCCAGCTGGTTTCATAATCCAATATCGACATTATAATAGGGTAGGATAGAACAGTTAAGAATCCCAAGTTAATTATCAAT
>CAZJVX010000221.1:0-2688 GCA_964549345.1 uncultured Flavobacteriales bacterium
TGTGATGAGTTTGTTGTTTGACATCCAAATGCTAACAGACGACTATATTCAAGACAATGAATTAAGAGATCTTAGTGTTATATATTTCACAGGTGCATGGGTTGAAGGAATGAATATTGGAACCCACACTATTGTAGGAAATACAGATCATAAAATTAGTGTACTACTTTCAGAACAAATGACCATAGCTGAATCCATCATACGTGGACTTAGAGCTGTAGAAAACCCATCAAATGATTTAGTAGACCTAACTGACCACATTGAAGAAGTAGTTGACGCATATCACAATTTATGGTCTGTAAAAAAAGAAGGAGAAAACATTGAATATCTAGATGTGGAACTAACACATGATGAAGTAGTTTCCATTTCTGATATGATTTTAGAGTTAAGAGAAGAAATCACCATGTAAAATTGAATAATGAAAGAAATTAATCGTAACCTATTTTTTAGTCTTGTATTTATTTTTGTCTTCTTACTTGTACCCCAGTTTGAATCACAAAGAGGTGGTGAAGAACTTACTCCATACCAAGCCTATCTAGTTGAATTGAAAGAATACAGACGGAACTGCCGAAACGCGTTAAAACCCTTTAGATATGACGGTTCATTGACTACTCACTTCTCCTACAAAGAATACACATACGCAAAAGAAGTTGAGATTGCGACTATACAGAAAGAAGAATATAGATTGTCCTTTAACGCAATGGGTGTAAAAAACGAAGGTATTACAATACGTATTTATGATAAAGCAAAGCGCTTTACTTCTAGAACTCTTTTGTATGAAAAAGAAAATGTTTCTAATACTGAATTCACAGTGGAAACGAATCCCTTAGTTGATAAACTTAAAGAAGCTAAGAGAGAAGATGGCGTAGAAGAAGATATTATTGCCCATCTAAGGTTAAAAAAATTATACATTGACTACATTATTCCAGCTACTGACAGAGTTATAGAAATGGATCAAGAAACTGGAGTCGAATACAAAGTGGTAACTAAAGGAGCTATCATTTTAGCTGTGGGTTACAATAACCTTTAATTAATCGAACTTATCTAGTAAGAGTTTTTTCATTTTAAACATTTCATCTCTCATGAGAGCTGCTTGCATAAAATTTTCCTTTTTAGCCTCAGCTTCCATCTTCTTCTTCAAACTATTTATACTTTTTTCTAGTTCTGCTCTTGACATATAGTCTACAACGGGGTCACTAACTATTAATTCTTCCTCTATCTCTTCTTCAATATTAGATTTTTTAGATCTTGTTTTTAATAGCTGATTTGAATTTTTATTTTCTATTTGTGTTGGGGTAATGCCATTTATTCTATTATATTCTTGTTGGACAGCTCTTCTTCTTTCAGTCTCTTCGATCGTCTTTTTCATCGTATCTGTAATTTTGTCTGCATACATGATAACTCTTCCTTCGATGTTTCTAGCCGCTCTACCCACTGTCTGAACTAAGGATCGCTCTGATCTTAAAAAACCTTCATTATCTGCATCTAATATGGCCACAAGTGCTACCTCTGGTAAGTCAAGGCCTTCCCTGAGGAGATTTACTCCAACTAAAATATCAAACAATCCTTCCCTTAAATCTTGTAAAATTTCAACTCGATCAAGTGTGTCCACATCAGAATGAATGTAACGAGATCTTAAGCCTATTTTTTCAAAATATTTATCTAACTCTTCTGCCATTCTTTTCGTTAATGTGGTTATCAAAACTCTGTAATCCTTAGCTATTACACTTTTGATTTCACTCAATAGGTCATCAATTTGATTAAGCTTTGGTTTGATGGTTATTCTAGGATCTAATAATCCTGTTGGTCTTATTAGTTGCTCTGTAATAACACCATTACTTTGTTGTAATTCATAATCTGCAGGTGTTGCACTTACATAAATAATTTGATTGTGTAAATTTTCAAACTCATCAAAACGAAGTGGTCTGTTATCTAAAGCAGCTGGTAATCTAAAGCCATAATCTACAAGGTTTACTTTCCTAGATCTATCCCCACCATACATCGCTCTAATTTGTGGAATCGTAACATGAGATTCATCAATAATCATCAAAAAATCTTCTGGAAAATAATCTAATAAACAAAAGGGTCTATCACCAGCATTTCTGTTGTCAAAATACCTAGAGTAATTTTCTATACCTGAACAATACCCCAACTCTCTTATCATTTCCAAATCTAACTCTACTCTATTTTTAAGTCTTCTAGACTCTAAAGTTTTTCCTATTTCATTAAAGTATTCAATTTGGCTCACTAAATCTTCCTGAATTTGGAATATAGATCTCTTAATATCTTCTTTAGCCGTTACAAAAATATTTGCTGGAAATATCACATAATGATCTACTTGTTCAATCTCCTTCATTTCTTGTAGATTTAGAATAGATATTTCCTCAATTTCATCGCCCCAAAATACAATACGTATTCCAAAATCAACATAAGCTAAATGGATATCAACTGTATCCCCCTTGACTCTGAATTTACCTCTTGATAATTCGTTATTTGATCTGGAATATAAATTGTCAACTAACTGACGTAAAAATGCATTTCGGGCAATTTTTTGACCAACCTCAATGTTAATTATTCCTTGTTCAAAATTAACAGGGTTTCCAATACCATAAATACAAGACACAGATGCAATTACAATAACATCTCTCCTGCCAGAAAGCAAAGAGGTGGTTGTGCTCAATCTTAATT
>CAZJVX010000222.1:0-2679 GCA_964549345.1 uncultured Flavobacteriales bacterium
GTATTTTTTCTTTGTACCCCCAGTGATGAATAAACAATCCATTATACTTTTTAATCCAAGATAATTGTTCTCCTCCTTTTGTAGAATTTATCTTGCTTGAAATGTAGCTTTTTTGCTCAAGCTGTTTGGTAAATGACTTTGTCAGCACATGGATAAACTCTTCCGTTGGGGTATATTGATCAAGTACAATTATCACTTTCCTTCTCTGTTAATCAGAACTAATTGCTTAGTTATTCTCTTTTTATATCTCCTTTGCCTTTGGGTGGCTTTTGATGAGTTAGCTCTCCAGTGCTCACGTTTATCTGTAACCAACATTTCTAAGTCAGTTGCGTAACTGACTTGATGAGCACTATTTTCATACGTTCTTTTAGGCATAATGATGAATTACGACCTAAATATCCTACTATAAAAGCAAAATTCGAGTTTTGTATAATCTAAATGTACTCTTCTATAAGCGGTCTGATTTCTGCACTTGAAGGTCTAGGTGCATCTGTTGAAATTACTTTTCCATCTTGGTCAAAAAGCATAAAACGAGGTATACCAAAAATAGCATAGTCCTTTGTGATTTGACTCCAGCCTTCAGCCCAAAGTTGTACACCACCTAACTGATCATTTACCACCATATCTACCCATGCTTGTCTATCTGTATCTACAGAAACACTCAAGAAAGTAATATTTTTATCATGGTATTCTCCTTCTAATTTTTGTAAAGAAGGAATTTCAGCTTTACATGGTCCACACCAGGTAGCCCAAACATCCACATACACCAATTTCCCACTGAAATCAGCAAGTGAGAATTCAACACTATCTTTATTTGGATACGTAAACCCGATAGCCATTTCACCAGGCTTTGGTACATTTTCCATTGCTTGTTTTCTTTCTTTCCAATCCTTTACGGTTGAAGAAATGCCTTTTTTAGTTTTAGAAACGAATGCCGTATCATCATCCACTGAAGCCAATAAGTTATTCATCTCAGTGGCGTAGCTGGATAACATAGAATCATATTCCTGACTGCTCATGGAATTAAGTTCTACGTAGAAATTATAATTCATACCAGCTTTATCAGCTTCCCATGTATATCTTTTAGATGAGGGGGATAAATCTACCAAAGACTCTTGTCTTTTAGCGTAATAGTCCAGCATGTTGTTCATATCTTCAATCTCTGTGCTATTAAATAGAGAATCATCAAATGTATTTAAATCACTCATGATGGAATCTCTATATCCGTTGAGATAAGCCACATATTCATCTTGTGTACCTAAGTAAAATACTTCACCCATGAAATCCATTTGTTCCCTAAGTAGATATTTTTTGGCTAGAAAAGACGATTTTGGACTGCCTTTGTAGCTAATGGTTTCGTCATACATTTTCGTATCAATGGTCATGCTGATTTTGTCTCCAGGATGTACATACATGGCCGTACGCTCTGGACCATTAGAAAAGTCTAAATACATGGCAGAGTCAATGGAGAAAGTAATGGAAAAATCCCCTAAGGAATCTACTGAAGCTTCAAAACTGGTGTCTTTTGTTCTAAAGAAAGCCATATTCCCAATGGGATTAGTTATGGTACCTTTTATTGTTACTTCAGAAGTAATTTCGTTAGTACTGTTTGTTTGACAACTTAATAAAAAAAGAAAAGCAATACTGCTTATTAAAATCGATATTCTCATTATTGAAATTTTGCCAGCAAAGATAATAAAGTAATAGTAAGAATATTTAACCCATGATAACACGAGGGAAATCCCAGTACTTTTGAAATCCATCATGAATAACTTTTAATTTACTTTTCATCATCAAATGGGTTAAAAGAATATTTATAAAGAAATTCATTTTTTCCTGTGCCTGAAGCTATGTAGAAATATCTTCCATCACTTTTAAGCTTTAACGTACTATCATCGAGAATTTCAATGGAGCAGACACCAGCATTATAGGTTGATCCTTCTTCCGTCCACAACATTGAAAATTCAAATGTACTTTCGTTCTTTATTCTCCCATCTATAAATTCTCCATATACACTATGATAAGCAAAAGAATTTCCAGAAACAAAACCGCTTATTTGATCTGAAATATTAAGTTCAAGTTTGGTAACATGAGAAAAATCATTGGTTTGGTCGGGGTATTTAGCAGCTAATTTTTTGTCAATTTCTTCTATGTAAACTCTGTATTGACCAATCTTAAACTTTGTTTTAAGATGATAGTATTGATTTTCCGAACGTTTCGTCTGATCACCTTGGGTAGCATTCTCTTTCTGATCATTCTTACAAAAAGAATTGATAGCCTCTATGGCTGGCGTAACATCGTCTTCTACATCAAATCCAAAAAACTCAAAAAGTGACTCATTATCATAACTCTCACAATTACAGTTGTACTCTTCAAAAAAATCCTGAACTGAGGGTTGTTGAGCATAACAGAACAATGGACAGAAAATAATCAGCAGCTTCTTCATCTTGTAAGTTTTGATACTAATTTAAAAAAAATGAGTTTATGAGGTTCCTAAGAGGTAGGGTAGTTGACTTAGTTTAAAGGAAAGAGAAGTTAAAATTTTAAGTCTTATTTTATTAAACCTCCATTTCAGAAAATGGCATATTCTTTGAGCGCTTATTTTATTATGAAAAAACTATTTACAGTTTTAATGTTGATTCCAGTTCTATTATTTGGACAAAATGAACTGTACACAAA
>CAZJVX010000223.1:0-2678 GCA_964549345.1 uncultured Flavobacteriales bacterium
ACCAAAATGGGTTATGGAACAATCACATACCTAATAATTTAAAGCTATTTGTTTTCAATAATCAAGGAGGTGGAATTTTTAAAATTATTTCAGGTCCTAAAAATACCCCATTTCTGGAAGAATATTTTGAAACAAAACATGAACTAAGTCTTAAAAGTATTGCCCATACTCATCATTTAAATTACCAATGTGCTAAAAACGAAAAAGAGGCGGAGCAAATTATACCATCTGTTTTGGAAAGTAATCAATTTGAGATAGTAGAGTTTTTCACTGGTAATGTGAAAAATGAAAAAATTCTAAATGACTACTTTAGTGTTATAAAAAAGTAAATTAAAAATGATCCACTGGAAAACCATTAAAGAATACGAAGATATCACATTTAAAATGGCAGATGGGGTTGCAAGAATAGCATTCAATCGTCCAGAAGTGAGAAATGCGTTTAGACCAAAAACAGTAGATGAACTTTTGGATGCACTTATCATATGTCATGAAAGTCAAGACATAGGAGTAGTACTTATTTCTGGAGAAGGACCTTCCTCAAAAGATGGCGGCTGGGCCTTTTGTTCTGGAGGAGATCAACGGGTCAGAGCAAAAAGAGGATATAAAGGCCTTGATGGAGTTAACAAATTTAACATATTAGATGTTCAAAGACAGATTAGATTCATGAACAAAGTAGTTATCGCGGTAGTCCCAGGTTGGGCCGTTGGTGGAGGACATAGTTTGCATGTCGTTTGTGATATGACCTTAGCTAGTAAAGAGCATGCTATATTTAAACAGACTGACGCAGATGTGGCAAGTTTTGATGGTGGTTTTGGGTCAGCATATCTAGCTAGACAAGTTGGACAAAAAAGAGCACGTGAAATATTTTTCCTAGGTCGTGATTATTCCGCACAAGAAGCTTATGATATGGGTATGGTTAACAAAGTAGTACCACACAAAAAACTGGAACAAACTGCTTATGACTGGGCTCAAGAGATAATGATGAAAAGTCCTACTGCCATAAAAATGATCAAATTTGGTTTTAATTTAATTGATGATGGATTAGTTGGACAACAAATTTATGCTGGAGAAGCAACAAGATTGGCTTACGGCACAGAAGAAGCTGAGGAGGGAAAAAATGCTTTTTTAGAAAAAAGAAAGCCAGATTTCAAAAAGTATCCAAAATTTCCTTAATTACTACAAAGCTAAATAGATTTCTACCATTAGATTTTCTATAGCTCTTCTGACTTTAGCATCAGAAACTAAAAAATGATTCACCATAACCGTAAATGGAAAGTATTCCTCGTTTTTTTTAAGATAACCCGTATAACATCTAACTCCTTCCATAGATCCGCTTTTACCAATATAATTACCTTGAATTGCTGTTTTTTTACCAATGTATTTTAATGTACCTGAAATTCCAGCAACTGGAAGGGAGCCCAATATACATTCTTTCTCATTTGGATAAAAATCTTTCATAATATGTACAAGTAATCCGTTCATGGCATGAGGAGTTACTAAGTTTTTTCTGGATAATCCCGAACCATCGCTAAAATAAATTTCATTTAAAAAGTTTTGAGACCAATAGCTTTCCATGAATGTCGCAGCAGTATCAATGTGAAAGTAATCAGTATAATCTTTTGAGGACTCTACCATAAGGTGCTCTGCATAATTATTATTGCTTTCAAAATTGACTATTCTAACAAGTTCACTAAGTTCTGGTGAATGATACACCATTAAAGTATCTGTTAGTGTATTCAATGCAAATGAATTGTTTAGTTCTCTTATGTTTAAAAGTTTCATCAACTCTTTAATTGATTCATTTAAAAAATCTTTTGGGTCGTGCATAGACACTTTCACCTTGTAAGGGGAATTTCTTTTTGGCAGTTTACCCTTTATGACCCTTTCGCTCTGCAGGGGCACTCCAAAGGCATAGGATAAATCACGATTTTGGTTTCCAACGGTAACTTCATTGGTTAACAGAAAAGTAGCTGAGTTGGGTATTACATTTAAAACTTTGCAAGTATCACCAATAGAAAAATTAGTATTAAAATACAATTCAACCATATTATCCATAAAAGTTGAGGTGGAATATCCGGCCCCATAGTAATTTCCCAAATCACTCCATAACCATTGGCTGGAAGTGTGATAGTTATCAACCGCAGGTATTATTTTTATACTTCCTTTTATAACCTTTATTTTTCGTTTAATTAATATTTGTCTTAAATCGTTTAAAAAACTTTTTTCTATGAATCTACTCTCAAGACTTGGGTCACCATCCATGATAAAATATAAATCCCCATTCAATGTATGATTTAAAGTATCTAATTCTCCACAATAACCTACAACGGTTTTAAACTTATAATTTGGCTTTAATGTCCTTGTAGCCATGGCTGTTGTCCATAGCTTAGTGACTGAAGCGGGTATGAATAGTTTATCGTCTTGGTAACTCAGTAATTTTGTTTCTCCATCGGAGTCTAGTAATTGAACACCAATGTGAGCTGAAAAAAGATTAGCATTATTTTTAAATCTTTCGAGAATCAACTCAAATTCGTTATGTTGAGCAACAACAAATAATAAGTTTAGATGAAAAAAAAATAAGATTAGATAGCGCAAAAGCATAAGTAAATACAACCAAAATTCGTTCCAATCGTTAAATTAGCCAAAAAAGAAAAATTAATGTGTGGAATTACCGGTTT
>CAZJVX010000224.1:0-2654 GCA_964549345.1 uncultured Flavobacteriales bacterium
AGCTAGCAACTGCTTTCGGATGGCATTTAAGATGGTGTTTTCATGGGTAGAATATCTAAAAATAGTTCCCTCATCATGAACCAAGGCATCGTGGAGGTACTGGGTAAATTCAAAATTGGGAAAATCACCTGGTTTGACATTTACATATTCATTGGCGTGTTCTACCCTACCGTTTTCATGCATGATGTGGTGCGAAAACTGGAAAGCCACTTGTTCATAAGGCGTTCTTCCTTTATGAAAGGGTAAAGGAACTATGGATGTTTCAAAATCAATAAAATGATAAGGATAATTCCAATTTTTAGATGCTTCTTCAAAGCCCGTTTTATCAAAGTAAGTAGAAGTGTCTTTATCTCTCTCTTTCTTGATTTGTATCCATTGGCGCTCTGTTCTAGATAAACCATCTACTTGTGGTTTCAATTTAATATCATCTTCGACCAAATCTTCTTTAAAAATCTTTCCTTGCTCAAATAAAGATTTCCCCCTTAAATCCCAAACATTGAAAATATTGGGTTTATTGAACTCTATATTGGTCCAGTTGTGCTGTTTTTGGAAACAATATTCAAAACCGGATAGCTGACGATGTGTAGCCTGTTTGTCAAGCTTATACTCACAATTTTTACAAGCACTAAAAGCGGTTTCCCAGTTGGGATAGGTATTATTTAACCTTACCTCCTTTAGTAACGCTATAGCTTCCTCAAAGCCTAAATGGTCGTAATATTTAAATTCATCTTCTATTATTTTATCTACTATGTGAGCAAGATTGATCGATTTCATCAAATTATCGCCTAGCTGAGCCTTATCATCCGCCAAACGATCAATTCCTGTTCGTTTGTTCTTATTTTTTTGGACACGAAACATTTGATTCAACCCATCAATAGTGGCTGACTTGGTTTTATCTACCAAATACAAACAAGGAACCACTTTTAGGGTTGGATAGCATTTTTGAACCACATAGGTTTGAAATGCCAAATCAAAAAGGTAAGGCTTCCAAGAAGAATCAATCTTTCCTGTTTTGGTTATAAAAGTATACAGGTCGTTTGGGTTATAGGACTTGGCTTTTACTTCAATGAGGTGAATCTCATTTCCTTTTTTTTGTAATATATCCGTGCGGACAAACAAATGATCATACAGAAAACCGGCTTCATAAATAACCACCTCATCTTGATCCAATAGCTTTTTGGTTTCCTCATGAAATAAGGGATAGTTATCATCCTTGTAGGGAGCGTCAATTAATTTCCCGTTAGGAAATTGCAATCGAGCATACTCTTCCACTTGAAAACCACCACTAGCTAACGCTTCTAAAAAAGGATCTTCTTTTTTTTGATTATAGAAAACATCTGGGTTATTGGAATAATACACCTTATTTGGGCACTCCAGTCCAAGTTTAAATCGCGATTTAGATAGGGCTTTCATAATAAATAATTTAAAAACAGCTGACTAGTCTAGATATTTCTAAGAGTCAAAATGAAACCAACAACTTTTCTTGAATATTTCATTCTTGATTTAGTGAAGATTATTATTACTCAATTAATATAATAAATTCAAACGTAAAGTATTTATGTTGTGATCTATCAGTTTTGATTTTAATTTTCTGATGTGGTATTATCTTTTACTGTTTCACCAATCAGTAATCCCTCTTTAAACGTCAGTATTCGGTCTTTTTCAAAAATAGAAGCATATCCTAAATTGATTTTTTTAAGCAATTCTCCTTCAGGAATTCTAATGTCACCTGAATACCAGCTAGCAAAAACTTTCGTTTGTTTTGGAAATAAATAGTTAAGGTCAACTTGTTGATTATTTTCGATAAAACCAACTAAAGAAACAAGGTAAAGTTTTTTGCTTTTAATTTCCCATCTACCAACGTAGCCTCTAACTAATGCTGTTGTTTTATAAATAAAACCCACATCACTACGAGTCTCCAAGTAAGGTTTTAGTGGCTCAGTTGCAATAGTTGTTTTTTCACCATTGTAAGTAAGTATATCCCCTGCTTGGATGGTCAATATTTTAGTGCTTTACTCAGTGACAAGTATATAAATTTATAGAACTCTTTTCCATTTTGTATTATAAAGCAATATCTATCTCTATGCTAGTGTAATCTAGTTTTCTAAAATAACCATGATTTCCACCTCTCTGGCACTATACTTTTATCGCCCTCTTCAAATACTAGAATTCCAGAATTTGCATCCTCTTTAAGCATATCTCTTTTTTCAAATGGTACTGCAGCTTCGTAAAGCATATTTTCTTGAGACGCCTCATTAAGATGCTTTTTAACAAACTCTAACCGCATATTATATAACGTTTCTGAAATATCATCAGATTCATAACCAAAATCCTCAAATGACTCATATTTTTCTATCCATTCACCCTCTTCATCTGTAAATTCCACAAAATCCCAAGGGGAGCCATTTGAACCATACACTTTAGTTTTGATATCAAAGAAGCGATATTTGTCAATAACTCCATCTCCATCACTATCTAAATCAAAAGACAGAATATATTCTCCACTTGTTTGCACTATGGTTGATTGAGTCAATTTTAGATCATTCCCCGTATTGTCATCATAAACCTTAATGTAAACATAACTTTTTACTCCATTGCTTTCATCGCTTGAACTGCCCACATTAGTTTCTTCAATTACACTTTTCTCTTCTGGT
>CAZJVX010000225.1:0-2652 GCA_964549345.1 uncultured Flavobacteriales bacterium
ATTAGAGAACATAAAAGCAAAACAAGAACAGTAAATTTTGCTACTTATGATTGTCCAGCAAAATCTTACAAGGGAGATATAGGTTTTGCTCAAGTTGATGGAAACGGAGTAGTGTTATTATTTTCAAAGTAAAACTTATAAACTTTTAAATAGGTATTTCAATCCTAAATTAAATCCAAATTGGTTGCTTATGTTGTAACCGCGCGTGTTATTTCTTACACCAGAAAATGTTTTTATTCCAAAATGGAATTGAAACATTTTATTTAACCAAAAATAGCTTCCTAGTGTATTGCCTACCATTAAATAGTTATTACCTAAGGGGGCCCTTATTGAGTTAGGAAATATTAACTCTTCTTTGGAGCTACCCAGTCCAAAACCGCAAAAAATTATCGCTCTCCTAAATTCATAATATACTTTCAAATTCAAAATTATAGACTGAGAATAAAATACAGCATTAGTTCCTGCCCCCCCACTTCCTAGATACCAATAGTCACTTAACTGCCGATTGTACCAGAAGGAGCTTAATTCTACACCCATAAAAGGCCTATTTTGTTTATTTTTTAACCTAAGTTCTGTGTTGATGCCGAGTGGATTCATCGAATTTAAATTTACCCAGTGGTTGTTCCATCCACCAAACGAAGATTGTATTCGGTTTGTCCCAGTCCAGGCACCTATAAATACATTGAATCGTTCTCCACTATTAAAGTTTTTAATGAAATCTTTTTTCATAAATGGATAATCATGAGCTGATGAGTCGAAATACATATTTTCTGATAAACTGCTCATTCCTATACCGTCATTTTCCAATAATTTCTTGTATTTTTCTACACCTCTCCTTTTAGAATGACTATAAATTTTATCTAGTTTACCATTAAGAACTTCTGTATTTAATTTGGGATTATTCTTTTGAATAAATTTTAAATGTTTTTTTAAACGAGTTGATTTTCCGTAGATGGGGATAGCCTGATTATGACTACATTCAATAAAGTAAACTTTGTTTTCTTGAAGATTAGCTCTAATATAACTTTTTCTGAACAAGCCTGCTTTTTGCCAGAAAACATGTTCCCCCGGTAAGCATTTATATTCTATGTACCGGTACCCCGTTAAAAACCCAATGGTCTTTTCGTTATGATAGATGACGGTTTTTCTACCAAAGGCGTTCCTAAATGGTCTACTAAAATAAACAGTAGCAAAATTGGATTTCCCATCTATTTCATGTGAAGTATTATTATGTTTATCATGGGTTTTGGCTTCTTTTAATACCTCTGTTTTGGAAGTTTTTTGTTCTAAATTATTGATTTTGGGGTTGATCTGAGCAGAGTCAATGAAAGGAGGTGTTGGTTTAGCAATTGGTCCAGTTTCTACTATTTTAGTGACAATCTGAATAGATTTAATTTCAATTTTAGGAAGATATATTTCTCTGTTATTTGAAATCTTAATAAAGAAACCTTCTTTATCAAGATTGGATACTTTCCCTACATATTTTTTAGCATAGGTGGTTTCAATATGTACTGAATCTCCTTGAACTTGAGAAAAGAAATCAGGACAAAAAATAAAGAAAGCGAGGATGGCAAGAAACTTGCGCACCTGATCTTAGTCTTTCTTTGTGATGTTGAATCCCATTGAAAGCCCTATAAAATGACCGTTTTTGTTATATGACAAAAAGGCATTAACTGGGATGTTTAAGTATCCGGAATGAAATGTTTTTCCTAGAGCCCAAACCCATCCAGCTTGTAATCTAACAACACCTCTACTATCCATTCTTGAGTAGCTTTCGTGTGGGTTGTCTAAATATCCACCCCAAGGACTTGTTGTATCTAAATTGGCAGGAACCCTCCACTCACTTTCTAATCTCCAGTTGTCATTACTTATAACATCACCAACATAATATCCATTGGCTATTCTGGACAGTCTAAAGGTTGGTCCAAATCCAATCTCCCAACCATTTTTAGAACTTCTAAATCCATTTAAAATAGCAAGGGATGGATTAAACATGTTTTGCTCAATACCAGTTAAAAAAACTAACCCTTCTATCAGGGCTTGAAAATTCCCTGCACTTAAATAAGAACCTTCAAATTGGTATCCGATTTGAGTCATAATAGGAGTTGCGTCAAATCCTCCCATTGATGCAGGATTTTGTAGCACTTGTCCCATATCTCCACCCACAAAAGACATTCCCATTCTAGGCCCATTATTTTTTATGTAAGTTATGGGTGCCTCTGGCGGTTGATTGAAATACACAAAATTATTTAGAAGCTCTGGATCATTTTCAATCCCCAAGGCTTTATTCATAGTAATTTGCATCATGGTTTGCACTTCGGTATCTAAATTGATAAATTCCTCAATGGCTATCTTGTCGTAATTTCCTGTCTTCACATCTAATAACTTAACAGTAATCACAATTTTTTTACCTAGATTTTCAATTGCCCCCGTGATCATTTTGTCCACACCTGCTTGACTACCTACAGTCGTAAGACACTTTTTTCCAAAACAGTTTGAGACATCAATCTGGTTTTCATTCAAAACCTCTAACATATCCAATTTATCTAGTACATTGAACTTTCCAGTTTTGGTGACTTCTATTCGCATTAAGCTTTCTGCCATATCAGGGCTTATTTTTACTCCCTGCGTATACACACTCACAATGGCAGC
>CAZJVX010000226.1:0-2649 GCA_964549345.1 uncultured Flavobacteriales bacterium
CTCTTATACCTGTTATATCATTAATTTGTATGATTGAACCACTTGGTTCAAGTCCCGTCCCATATATTTTAAACGAATAAAGAAGAGTATCAAAAAGTTTTAATTGAAAGATACTATTAAACGTGATTAATAAAAGCCATAGGAATAAACCAAAAATAAATCCTTTCAAAATTGATTTAATGACCACCTTAAAACTCCAATTTTCCTTCTTAATAAAAATCGCTAAAATGAATGATAACAACATAAAAACTAATGGCAATACGGGAAAATCAATAGAAGTAGACCAATAGTAACCACCTACAACAGAAACTATAGAGGCCATAAAAAAAGAAGGTGCAGACATACCTGCTATAGCTATTATAAGAGAAAACTGGTTTGAAAATGAATTGTTATTGTAAGCTGTGTATGAACCGAGAATCAGTCCAACTATAGAAGCGAATAATATGGCAGAAAAAGCTAATATGGCTGTGCCAAATAATTTTTCACTTATAATTGACGATACATTTCTGTTGTTGATATACGACCTTTTTAGGTAGGGATATTTTATGAAAAAATACAAAGACGGAGAAATACGGATAAATTTAAATCCATCATACTTATCTTGATCATAAAATATAAGACTTTTATCATTTGCTGTATTATGTAATGAAACGGGAGAGATATCATTTAAGAAGAGGACATACCTTTTTGGAATTGACTGTTCCAATCCCCACTCTTTTTTGAAGTTTTCTACAATATCTTTATTCGTATTTTGACCACCTGACAGGGAGGCAGGATCTCCTGGTTTAATGCTATAAATACAAAAGATGATGGTAATTACACCAAGTAAAACCAAGATACCATACGCTATTTTTCTTAGTATATACCTTATCAATTAATATTTTTTGTCTAATGCCTCAAGCAGTTCTGTGACATTGAATGCATTATCATTGATGCCATTGTACGAGGCTTGAATATTTCCATTCCATATGTAAAACACCCCAGGGGTATCTCTTTCCCATGTCAAGACATCGTAAAATGTAGGTATATCGAGAATTTGATAGTGATATTCACTTCCCGCAAACTCAAAGAATTCAGGAATTTTTTCGATTTCCTCTTCCATAAATAAAATTTCAATTTTTGGAAAATCATCGCTGTAAATTGTACGTAAAGAGTCCAAAGATCTAATAGTAGACTTACAATGGTCACAACCAGCTGCAAAAAAACAAAGCAACACTTTACCCTTATCTACATAAGGAAATTTCACTCCAAATTCAGAAGTGGATTGATCTGGTCCTTGCACCTGAGTTTGTTCAACTGTGTCGACAGCATAATTACCAATTTTAATTTCAGCTGATTTAATAGGAATGAAAATAAAAATGGAAGCCGTAATAAAAATATAGGATATGAATAAAGGACTCCACTTTTTAAATTGATCTTTATCATGATTTAAAAAGGCATTCAAAAGAAACAAAAGTATCATAGCAACTACATTTTTCATGACTGCTTCTAGAGGTGTCATCGGTAAAAGTGCCCCAAAACAACCACAATTTCCTTGGTTACCTGTTAGGTAAATTTGAATTAAAAGATGGACGGTAAAAAAAGCAAGCATACCTATGGTGGCGGGCACGACTATGCGCTTTAAAAAATAAGGTAATAGTATTAAGAACCCAAGTGTAAATTCAAAACCAATTAGAGTTCTAGATAAAAATGCAGAAAAGGTAGCATCAAAACCTAGCGGAACTAACTGCTTTGCTTCAAATGTTGTTATGGAGAAATATGCAGAAGGATCGTGATAAATTTTAGCATATGCAGATACTAAGAATAAGGCTGATATTAAAATCCTAATAATCCAACTAAAAATCAACTTTGTAGACTGACTCATATCTAATTATTTAAATGAATTAATGCAAATACACTATAATTCAACATATCAGAGTAATTGGCATCAATACCTTCTGATATTATAGTTTTACCTTTATTATCTTCTATTTGTTTTACTCTTAAAATTTTCATCAAAATCAGATCTGTTAAAGAAGATACTCTCATATCTCTCCATGCTTCTCCATAGTCATGGTTTTTAGCCATCATAAGATTTTTTGCTTCCAGAATCTTTTCTTGATAAAGCTTAATCACTTCATCTGCAGGCAATTCTAATCTGTTATCCTTTTTCAACTCTAATTGAATTAAAGCCATAACACAATAATTAACTATTCCAATAAACTCTGGTTCAATTCCTTCATTTACCTTAGATGAACCTGTCTCTTGTAAAGTTCTAATTCTGTTTGCTTTTATAAATATTTGATCTGTTAGAGAACTTGAACGCAAAATACGCCAAGCTGTACCATAATCTATGGTTTTCTTTTTAAAAATCTCTGTACATTTGGAAACTACCGTATCAAATTGTAAAGAAGTATCGGGCATAAATATATCAAAATTAAAAGTCGTGAAAGATACGTATTTAGTTGGTAATTACTCCATAAACTGCAAAGGAAATCTAATCGATTTATCGAATCCTAAAATTATGAGTATCGTAAATACTACACCTGACTCATTTTATGATGGGGGCAAATACAATACTATTGAAAAAGCGTTACAAAAAGTAGAGGTGGATATTTCAAATAATACTACTTTCATAGATGTGGGAGGATACTCATCTAAACCCAATGC
>CAZJVX010000227.1:0-2610 GCA_964549345.1 uncultured Flavobacteriales bacterium
TTTTTCAGCGGGCGGATCTTTAGCAGTTGAAACCGTTTTAAGCTCTAGTATTTCGTATAAGCCAAATTTCTTAGCGGCTGTGTATACGGGTAGTTGGATAACCAAATCCACATCCCCTCCCAAAAATACTCCTTTGTTCTTAAGCTGTTCAAAAGACGATCCATTAGGCTTATACCCTGTCACAATGGAATTGTCTGAATTATGGGAAAGATCAAATGAAGAAGTTAAGTTATTAATCTATGAAAAGGGAGGTCATGGGTATGGAATGAATAAGAAAGGACTACCTTTAGATGGATGGTCAGATGAATTTATTAACTGGATATTAAAATTATAATGATTAAAAAAAATAAAGTATCTATTACAAAAATATCAGTTCAGTGGGGTGAGATGGACGCTTTTAATCATGTCAATAATGTAATGTACATAAGATGGTGTGAAACAGCTCGAATTTCTTTATTTAGAGAAATATGGGGTGAAAAGGGAATTAATATGAAAGAAATTTTAGACGGAAATGGGGTAGGTCCCATATTAGCTAATTTTAATATTAATTACAAACTTCCACTTACGTACCCAGATGAAGTTACTATACATACCAATGTAAGTCAAATTGGTAACACTTCTTTTAAGTTGAATCAAGCTTTATTTTCAAAAAAATCAGGAAATACTTTGGTTGCAGATGCGACAAGTGTAGTGGTCATGGTTAATTATATATCCGGAGATAAGTTTACCCTAAATCAAAATATAAAATCGGAATTAGAAAAGTTTATTCTACATTAATATGCTCTTATTTTACATTTTATCCTTAGCATTTTTTCAGTAAATTTCATACTTTAAATATTCTATAACTAAATGAATTCACTCTTTAAAGTAAATCAGAGTAATAAAGAGAGGATAATAAGATTCATAATTGGACTACTCTTATGTATACCATTTTTTACTCATGGTTACTCACATAGTTATGTCCTTCTAGCCATAGGTGGTGTTTTAATATTTAATTCAGCTTCTGGCGTTTGCATGATTTATAAGCTATTTGGATACTCTACGTGTCCTATTGATTAGCTATAAGATGTTATCCTGTCTTCTCAAGCCATAGAACTTTAAGATTTTCATTGGCTTTGGCCTTGTTATTTAATTTATAAAAAGCTAATGTGGATTTGGAAAGATATTATTTTCTCATTTCGAGAGTGTCTCTTAGTCTTTCATTCTCTTTACTCCCTATTGACATGGATCCAATTAAATTTATCAGTTCCTCTGAAAAGGCACTAATGTTTAATGAATTATCAAATAAGTACACCTTACCACTGTAGGATATAATTTTATTACTTGACGAATTGCAACAAATATTACAATAAAAAAAATCTGTGAATATTTCTTGGTAGCTAAAACTTGTGTTTAGATACTTTTTGTTCCAATCATCTTTGGTGAATACACTAATTATATTTCGCTGTTTATTAGTCATTTTATTGTTATCATTAAAGAAATTAGATTTAATATAATTATCCTCAGCACACTGCATAGTTTGTGATTTTGAACATGCAGAAGAAGTAATTAGAGTAAGACATAAAATTAACTGTAATAGGTTTTTCGTCATATTATTTTATATGTTCAGGTTTCAAATTTTTCACCATTTATTATTAGATAATAAGTTTTTGGTTATCACTAAAAAGTAATATAAAATAAAAAATATCGCATATATTTTTCTCATGGTTTAAAAAGCGCCATAGGGGCATTGACAATAAAAGACATAAATCGTATTTTTAATTTCATTAATAAAATATGAACTCCAATCTCCTAGATTTAATTGAAAATTTAAATAAAAAATATGTCTAAAGATATTCAAGATAAACAGGTTTTAAAGGAAAAGTACATCATAAATAAACTTAAGAAAGTATTACCTGTGAAATGCTCTATGAATTTCAATTTAGACGTAAGCGAATTGTGGAAGCTAATAAGTGCACCAGGAAATCTAAATGACTCACATCCTTTTTGTAGCAAAAACGAAGTAATTGTTTGGGATGAAACTAATCGTATTGATAAGTTACTTTATTTAAATGGAAGATTATATATCAGAAAATTTAAAACTTGGGAAGAAAATAAGGGATATACCCTACTTATTGGTGAAGAAAATGGACCACAGTCTTATGTAATTTGGGAAATAGATAAGATTGCTGAAAATAAATCCAATTTGACTATTACAGTACATCCTTTTATTCTAGCTAAATTATCTCAACTGTCCTCTTACGTTCCGTACTATCTGTTTGTAAAACCGAGAATGACAACTTATTTAAATTCTGTATTAGGGGGTTTTAAATATTTTTGTGATAATAAGAAAAAAGTACCAAGAAACTATTTTGGCAGTCACAGATGGTTTTCTTGAATGTGCAACTCAAAATGGTTGAGTTTAATAAAAAGAACACTTTTAAATTTAATTTATGAAAAAAATCATACCACTTTTTTTTTCAGTTTTTATATCTATAATTTTATTTTCACAAGATAAATTAGCCTATAGATTATTTGATATAAAAGGTAAAAAAGTAAGTTATAAAGCCTTAAAAAAACAAGTTCTAAAAGCTGATATTATTCTCTTTGGTGAATTTCATGATAATCCGA
>CAZJVX010000228.1:0-2597 GCA_964549345.1 uncultured Flavobacteriales bacterium
CTAAACTATATTTAGGGGTAAGAGTTAGAAGCTTTTCATCATTTAATTTAATGGAGTATAGTCCTCAAATTAACCAGTTTTTGGTTTCTAATGAAAGAGAACAAGAATCCTATTTTATTGCTGATTTAACGGCTAAAGCAGAAATTAAAAACGTAACCATTTTCGCCATGGTTGCTCACATCAATTCTGGTTTATTAGGATATCGTTATTTTACATCATTGCATTACCCCCAACCAGACAGGTATTTTAAATTTGGATTAAAATGGTTATTTTTAGATTAGTTTCAAACTTTCTTTGAAGCAAGTAAAAAACCGTAACGAATGATAAATAAGATCAATAGTTTTACTGAATACAATACAGCTTATCAAAAAAGTACAGAAGATCCTGAAGCATTTTGGGCTGAAATAGCCACTACCTTTTCATGGAAATCTAAATGGGACAAAGTTCTTGATTGGGAATTTGATACCCCAGATGTAAATTGGTTTGTAAATGGAAAATTAAATATTACTGAAAACTGTCTTGATAGACATCTAGCACATAAAGGGAATGATGTTGCTATCATATGGGAGCCTAATGATCCGAACGAAAATTCCATTTCTATCACATATAAGGAATTACATAAAAGGGTATGTGAATTTGCTAACGTCTTAAAGCTTAATGGAGCTAAAAAAGGAGATCGAATCTGTCTTTATATGCCTATGGTTCCGGAGTTGGCAATTGCAACGTTGGCTTGTGCACGGATTGGAGCTATCCATTCAGTTGTTTTTGCAGGATTTTCAGCCAAGGCACTTTCCGATAGGATTAATGATGCAGATTGTAATATATTGTTAACTAGTGATGGGCTCTACAGAGGCAAAAAACAACTTTGCTTGAAAGACATTGCTGATGAAGCTCTTCAGCATTGTCCAACTATAAAATCATGTATTGTACTAAATAGAACAAACCAGTCCGTTCAAATGAAAAAAGGAAGAGATTTTTGGTGGCATGAAGAGTTAATAAAAGTTGATTCGACATGTATTGCTGAAGAAATGGATTCTGAGGATCCTCTGTTTGTGTTATATACTTCTGGTTCTACTGGAAAGCCTAAAGGGGTTCAACATCATTGCGGGGGCTATATGGTTTATGCTGAATATAGTTTTAGAAATGTATTTCAGTTTGAAGATAATGATGTGTATTGGTGTACAGCAGATATTGGGTGGATAACAGGACATACTTATATTGTATATGGCCCACTTTTAGCTGGTGCAACTACATTAATGTTTGAAGGTGTTCCCACATATCCAGATGCTGGAAGATTTTGGGAGATTTGCGAAAAACACAAAGTGAACTTATTTTACACAGCCCCAACTGCAATTAGAGCACTACAAGCGTTTGGTACAGAATGCATAGAAAAATATGATTTAAGTCAATTAAAAACCCTAGGCAGTGTGGGTGAACCAATTAATGAAGAAGCATGGGAATGGTATTATAAAAATATTGGTAAAGAAAAATGTTGGATTGTCGATACCTGGTGGCAAACAGAAACAGGAGGAATTATGATTTCACCGTTAGCTTATATTACGAAAATGAAGCCTACGTTTGCTACATTACCTCTTCCTGGCATTCAACCATGCTTAGTTGATACAGACGGAAAAGAAATTTACGGAAATGATGTAGAAGGAAATTTATGTATTAAATTTCCTTGGCCAAGTATGATAAGAACTACTTACGGTGATCATGAAAGATGTAAACAAGTTTATTTCTCTACTTATCCAGGTATGTATTTTACGGGCGATGGGTGTAAAAGAGATGTTGATGGATTTTATAGGATTACAGGAAGGGTAGACGATGTAATCAATGTGTCTGGCCACAGAATGGGGACAGCTGAGGTCGAAAACGGAATAAATGAACATAATAGGGTAGTAGAAAGCGCAGTTGTAGGATACCCTCATGATATTAAAGGTCAAGGGATATACGCATATGTTATTTTAGATTCATCAATAACTGGAAATGATGAGATAAAAAAAGAAATTTTGAATACCGTCACTAAAGAAATAGGTCCTATTGCGAAACCAGATAAAATTCAGTTTGTTACTGGATTACCCAAAACTAGATCTGGAAAAATAATGAGAAGAATTTTAAGAAAGGTCGCAGAAGGGGATACTTCAAATTTAGGAGATACCTCAACCTTACTTGACCCGAACGTAGTAGAGGAAATTATTAATGGGGCACAATAAAAAAAGCCCAGATAACTGGGCTTTTAGATTAGTTTCTACAATGTACTAATTACATCATTCCAGGCATTCCACCAGGCATCCCACCGCCCATCGGAGGTGCTGGCATATCATCTTCTGGTTCATCAGCCACAACACATTCAGTTGTCAATAACATAGATGCAATAGATGCTGCATTTTCTAACGCACTTCTTGAAACTTTTGTAGGATCAATTACGCCAGATTTTAACAACGATTCATATTTATCTGTCCTTGCATTATATCCAAAATCGTCTTTACCCTCTTTCACTTTCTGAACAACCACAGCTCCTTCTCCACCTGCATTCTCGATTATAGTTCTCAAAGGATCTTCAATAGCTCTTTTGACTATTTTAATACCTGTGT
>CAZJVX010000229.1:0-2569 GCA_964549345.1 uncultured Flavobacteriales bacterium
ATTAAGCTATAAATCAACTTTAAATTCTTAACCTTTTCTGCTGTTTTCATTACGATTTCTATCTCACTTAAGGTATCGCTTTGCGTATTTCCTACTAATTTATAACTTACATTATCCGTGTTATCAGGAATGATATTGAACTTAAACACTTGTCCGTCTTTTATCCCTACAGCCATGACTTGTCCATCATCATTTATCATCAACAGTTTTGGCGGCCCTTGATTATATTCTTTCAGGAAATTAAATTCAAAATACCCATTATTCTTATTTAATATAGCCAATATGGTCTGAGTTGAATCATTCAAATTCACATTCAATTCCATGGCCATAAAGGACAAGCTATCTGGCAGATTATCAAGTCTAAATTGATAGGTGCCCATATCCGGTAAATATTTAAATAAAAAGCCTTGATCTGTCTTGAGCGCCTGATAGATTACATTTCCATTTTCATCGACTAAAAACAACTTTACTAAATCTAAATTTTGACCTTCTAATTTTTCTAGTTTAAAAATAAGTGAGTCATCAATAGCTAATGTATCTACAATAGTATCCAATCTACTACTTAACATCAATGCCCATTCATCAAGTGGACAACCCTCATGCTTTTTTGTGCCAAATTGATCTGGGCAAGAGTCTTTTTTATTTACGATACCATCCAGGTCATTATCTATATAAATCTTTGTAGGATGTAATGGGAATCGGTAACCTGCCGTAATCTCATTATTGGTGCCAACAGCTGAACCAATTCCTGTCACATTCACCTCATGGCTATATAGGAAATAGAATTTTTTATACTGAATACCCCCTACTAAAGATAACGATGCATTGGTACGGTATGTTAGTCCTAAAGTGTACGCATCATTATAGTTAGCTAAAACAGAAAAATCTATTTGGCCTATTCTACTTCCAGGTAAATATCGAGCGACAATTAAAGGTTCTACATGTAATAAACTATCTATTAGAAAATCATATTGAGTGATAAAACGAAATTCTCTAGCTAAATTATTCTGTAGGGTGTTTTCTGAATTCGATACGCTACTTTCAAACAAATTAGCAACAGACAAGCCCAATTTAAATCGCTGTAAGAAATACTTAACTCCTAAGGCTCCATCCATCGCTAGCTTACCTCTGTTTGATGCCAATAATGCAGGATCATTTGGATCCAACACATCAATTCCTGTAAAATCAGCTGTAAATTGATCCATAATTAAGCCTCCACCTATGGTTATGTGGGCCCACTGGGAAAAATGAAAATCATGTGAATAATTTAATTGAGCAACGGTTTGATTGAATGCACCTCCCTGAGCGTAATTATAAATGCTCCCTGCAATATTACTTGAGTGATCCAATACATAATATCCACTTGCCGAAAAGAACTCTGGACTATTTTCAAAACCGGACCATTGTTTTCTATAACTAAAGTACAATGGATTATAATTTTTGGATCCTGTAAATGCAGGGTTAAGCAAGTATTCTTGTATAAAATAATGGCTCCTGACACTATTTTGTTGAGCGGACATGGCCATTGCAATTGTAATGAATAGACCTAAATTAATGATATGTAATGTTAACTTTCTCATCAATACGTTATCGTAATGGTTCCATATAAAGGAATGGTTATAGATGGATCTAAGTAAATCACGTAATAATAATCGGAGGCAGGTAATAATCGACCTCCAGTCGTTTTACCATCCCAATATTGATAGTACCCCTGGTTTTCAAATACGATTTGACCAAAAGAATTAAATACTTTTATTTCTGCTTGTGGATAATTATATAACCCTAAAATAACCCAAGTATCATTAAAACCATCATTATTTGGAGTGATGGCTTCTGCTATGTAAACCTGGAAGTTAGAGGCAATATCTACCATTGTACTATCCATACACCCTAAACTATCATAGACGTTTAGCTGATATTGACCAGGGCTGATGTAAAATAAATTAGGCCCATCATCCAAATCACCAAAACCATCTAAATCCCAATCATAAACGTAGGGAGGTGTACCACCTACAGTGTTGGTGAAAATTGCCGCATCATTTCCATACTGTATGTCAACTATACCTACGCTATCAATGGTAGGTAATGGTGCAATTGATACAAAAATGGAATCGGTATTGATACAGCCGTTGGTATCCACACCTAGAACAAAATAGGTCGTATCAATTGTAGGTAAAAAGTATACACCATCTACAACTCCTTGACTCCATGTATAAGTTGAAGCACCGTTACCTTCCAACATCAGTTCGTCACCCTCACAAATGACTAATGAATCAACACCTGCATCAACTAAAGGTAAATTATAGACGGTTACCATCACTGTATCGTAATTAACGCATCCATTCGTGTCTTGTGCAGTAAGGACATATTCTAGGGAAGAGTCAGGTAAGAAATATACACTATCTAACACGTTATTAGACCAAAAAATGTTTGACCCTTGGCCTATTAGTACTACACTATCCTCTAGACATATTTCTTGATCAAACCCAGCAAATACAAAAGGAATATGAACCGTGATTTCCAATGTGTCTACATTGATACATCCATTATTATCTTGACCAGAAACCAA
>CAZJVX010000230.1:0-2543 GCA_964549345.1 uncultured Flavobacteriales bacterium
TAAACAGGGGCTTATTAGTAGTTAATATATATGAATGGTTAGTCTTTGTGAGTGTATACCGCTCTTGTCCCATCACAAATAAATCCTCTTTTCTTAGAGAATAAATTTTGAGATTTCTTAAAATGGGTGGGGTATGATCCATGACATCTATCCCATAAAGTTGGGGGTTCAAGGGCAGTTCAGATTTAGTCTCTCTAATCTCAAAATGAAGATGTGGCCCAGACGATCCACCTGTATTTCCAGAATAGGCTATCACCTCCCCCTTTTCAACTCCAAGGATATTTTTTTCCAGCATAAAATCTACTTCTTCTGACTTTTTCTGGTATTGTTCTTTTCTAATAAACTGTTCTATTTTTTTAGGGAAGTGATCTAAATGTGCATAGACACTGGTTAAACCATTTGGGTGATCCACATAAATAGCCTTTCCATATCCCCAGTGAGAAATTTTTATGCGGGATACAAAACCATCTTCAACAGCATATATTCTATAATTAATCGTTCCGTTAGTTTTTATATCTAAACCTGTATGAAAGTGATTTGTTCTTAACTCACCAAAATTACCTGACAGTATTATTGGAATACCAATAGGTGACCTAAAATTGGTTAGCTTTTGCTGAGAGTAAACATTGTGGTTAATCAAAAAAAATAGGGTTATAGAGGTAATAAATTTGGAAATCACACTACAAATCTTGATAAATTTTGTGCCAAAAAAGCAGATTTTTAAAATAATTATACACAATCAAATTTAAATTTGAATAATTCATATTAGCGACTAACTTTGTGTAGAAACTCAAACTTGATGAACAAAGGAATCTCTGCTGTAAATGAAATTAGAAATTATGTAAAGGGGTTACAAAATTCTTTAACTGAAAGCAGTAAAAACGAAAAGAAATTAAAAAATCAAATTGAGCAACTTGGAGAAGAAAAAACCAATCTAAGTGAGGAGATCGTAAAACTTCAAGAACAAATTAAAATATTAAAATTGGCTAAACAAATAGATGGTGAAGGGGTAGACAAAACTAAAGAAGTGAAGTTGATGATTAACGAAATGTTGAGAGAGATCGATAAGTGCATAGCATTAATGAATAAATAGAATGAGTGAATTATCTATAAAAGTTAATATTGGAGGGAGGTCTTACCCCCTAACTATTAAGCGAAGTGAAGAAGAAAAAATCAGAAAGGCAGCATCCAAGATTAACGAAAATTTGAAGGAACTGAAAAACAATTACGCAGTAATTGATACACAAGACTTATTAGCGATGACCGTATTGCAATACGCAACAGATTCAGTTTCTACCAACAATACAGTGGAATTCGACCAACTTAGTGATGAAATAATTTCATTGAGGGACGAATTGATAGGATAAGCTAGTTGTATCGCCAAAAAATTAGATTATGAACATAATTTCCATTTTAATTGGATTGATACTTGGAACTTCTTTCGAAGTTTTACTGGTTCTTAAAAAATTGAAAGCGAGATGAGAAATCGGGGACAAGTTATAATTATAATAATAAGAGAAAAAAGAGCTGTTTCCTATGCCAAATGATATACATAAGTTAAAAAATAAGCACATTTTAATAACAGGTGGTGCAGGTTTCATTGGCAGCAATCTTTGTCACTATTTAGTGTCAAATAATATAAAAGTAACATGCTTAGATAACCTCATCACAGGAAAACTAGATAACATCAAAGATTTAATAGATCAAAATGAATTTACCTTTCTTGAAGGAGACATTACCAATATTGAAGATTGTAATAAAGCGTGTGAAAAGATAGATATAATCTTACATCAAGCAGCACTTGGATCTGTCCCAAGGTCCATTGAAAATCCAATTAACACCAACAATGTCAATATAAATGGATTTGTAAATATGCTTTGGGCAGCTAAAGCCAATAACATTAAAAGAGTAATTTACGCTGCCAGTTCATCAACTTACGGAGATTCAAAAGCTTTACCAAAGGTGGAAGAGAACATTGGCTCCCCTCTATCTCCTTATGCCGTCACAAAGTATGTAAACGAACTATATGCTGATGTATTTGCCTCTTTGTATGGTCTAGAACTAATAGGACTTCGTTATTTTAATGTTTTTGGCCGCAAACAAGACCCTAATGGAGCATATGCAGCAGCTATCCCAAAGTTCATAAAGGCTTTTTTAAATCATGAGTCTCCCATTATACATGGTGATGGATCTCAAAGCAGAGATTTTACTTACATAGATAATGTTTTACAAGCTAATATTTTAGCCGCAACAACTACCGATCGCGATGCTTTAAATCAAGTTTACAACGTAGCATGTGGAGAACAATCTATTCTCATTGATTTAGTGAAACATATTAGAAAATTATTAGCCAATTTTGATCCCGAAATTGAAAACATTCCAATTCAATTTGGGCCAGAAAGGATTGGAGATATTAAACACTCGTTAGCATCGGTTTATAAAATTGAAAAGTTATTAAATTATAAGGCTTCTCATACCGTACACACTGATATGGACGAAGCTATTTCATGGTATTGGGAATATTTTAAAAGTCATTCGTGAAA
>CAZJVX010000231.1:0-2529 GCA_964549345.1 uncultured Flavobacteriales bacterium
AAATAAAGACATAAAATATATTATCGCTCATTTTTACAGGTGGTGCAATCGTAATCATAAATGCAATAAGTGCGCCTAAAGCAAAGGAAATTATGACTTTAGCGTCCCATTTATCAATAGTTTTTCCAATGTAAAAAATGCTTGCCGTAACTAGTCCAAAGAAAAATGCCCATAATGGTTCAGGATAATATTTTAATAAAAAGGAAATTACACCGGCTAAGGTGAAGATACTGGTAAATATTCCAAAAAATAACACCAATAAAAACTTGAGGTTTGCCCTTATCCAAAAACTTTTAAAGTCCCCTTTTAAAATGAGTTTTAGCATTGATAAGTTAATATTTCCTAGGGTAGATATCAGTTCATCATATATTCCTGTTATAAATGCTACTGTACCACCAGAAACACCAGGTACTACATCGGCAGAACCCATAGCAAAACCCTTTAAAAAAAGAATAAGGTTATTTTTCATTTGAAGTAAATTCAAGAATACTCTGGAAACCTCCCTCAAGAGAGTAGTAGTTGTTCTTGCATAGCTTATTCATATGAAGAAAATGCATCATATTTTTTGATCTTTTTCCGGAACTGCAATGAAAAACAATATTAGAATCATTGGGGATTTCATCAAGTCTATTTACGAGCTCACCCATAGGAATATGAATGGCATTTGAAGCACCCTCAATTTCTAATTCATAGGGTTCTCTAATATCCACTAATTGGTATTTTTCTCCTTTTTTTACTTTTTCGTTTAAATCAAGGTATGAGATTGTCTTGATATCCATGTTGCAAATATAAGACTTTAAACTAGCTGAAAATCTTCTGGTTAATTAGTTAGATTAAATTTTTAGTCTATTTTTCTTTTTTAATAACATCTATGATTTCAGGGATATTTTTAATCTCTGGATAAATTTCAAATAGTTTCTGAATAGATGAATTTTCATTTTTTTGGAAATCAATCAACTTCGACTTCGCATCAGCTATTTTTCCAGACGCTATTTGCATAGCGATTAATCGAAGTTTAAGATCTTGATCACCTTTATTTGTAATTATAGCTCTTTCAACTTCTTTAATTGCTCTAGTTTTGGAGGTGTTTTCAAATAAAAAATTAGAGTAATCAATCCAAGCATCGATATTAGCTGGGTCAAGTTCCACTACTTTTTTAAATGCATCTTCTGCTTCTGTAATTTTTCCTAGCTTAGAAAGAAACTCAGCAAAAATATACCAGTACTCAGGATTTTCGGGGTCTAAATTAATGGCTTTCTCTATAAACTTTAGGGCATCTAAGGTTTGATTATTTAAATCCCTTACTACTCCAATACCTAACCACGCATCTGATTGTGAATCATCAATTTCTAAGCTTTTCTCATAAAAGATTAATGCTTTTTTAAAGTCACCAATTTTTTCATAACACTCACCTAAGCAGCAATAAGCATAAGAGTTAGGATGGTCAAAATTAAAAGACTCATTAAATGTATCTATGGCATTTTGGTACTCCTTTTCTTGTATGTAACTGTTAGCTTTCCCATAATGAGCAGCAGTGAACTTTTCATTAATTACCAAACACATATCAAATGCAAAAAGGGCTTCTTTCCAATCTTCTTTTACATTGTGTAAGGTACCCAGATTAAACCAAGCAATATGAGAATATGGATTGGAGTCTATAATTTCAGTAAAATAAATTATGGCTTCATCAATTAAGCCAGATTCATGATAAGCAATTCCTAACTCCATCATCGTTGATTCGTCTTCAGGTTTAATCTCTACAATACGTTTCATTACGTGGATTGCCTGTAAATTTTGACCAATCTGTAAAAACTCATATGCAATGTCCGAAAGGAGATCATTGTAAGAATCATTTACCCTTATCAAATCAACAGCATTTTCAAAATAAATTTTTGCATTTTGTATTCGGTCTGTAATAGCATAAATCTTACCAAGATTATATAATACATCTATGTTGTTGGGGTAAAATTGCTTAAGGGATTTCAATAGCATGTAAGAATCATCTACCAACTGTTTACTATTTAATACCTCAACCTTTATAAGAGATAATGTTAAATCATTGGGGAATTGATTTAATCCAAGGTCTAATGCAGCATTAACCTTTTCATGCATCTCTAAATCAATATAATAATCAATTATATTTTCATAATCTTCTACATCAAAAAAAGTAAATGATTTTTCAGAAAGCATATCTTCAAACAGTACAACTTTTTGAAGAATTTCGTCATTAGAAAGTGGATTTTCAAACATAATTTAAATACTTGATACCTTAACAAATTTATTTATATATCAATAGTACCAACATATTGTTCATTTAGCTTATTCACAATTAAATTAACATTTGTGAAAACTGCATTGTATTTATAAAAAATTGGGAATTAAAAGTACATGAGTGCTTGCCAATAGTTATATTCGGAACAAAAAAATGACTTTAATAAAATCCATTTCAGGAATTAGAGGTACTATAGGTGGAAACCCAGGTGAAAATTTAACTCCAATTGACATTGTAGAATCTGTGAGTGCCTATGG
>CAZJVX010000232.1:0-2511 GCA_964549345.1 uncultured Flavobacteriales bacterium
GATTGAGAAAGAAAAATTTACCTCCAGCTTCTCCGTAGGTGAAGTAAAATATTTCTCCAGAAACCCAGTACCAATATGAAAATTGAGGAATCCAAACTAGGATAAAAGCAATTGCCATAATTAAAATCATTTTATACTGGTGCAGAAACCAAATTATTCTTGACTTGAAAGAAGATATTGAAAATACATTCCAAAGCAAGAAAAATAGAAGTACCAAAATATTAGTTGGCCGAATTAGCGTAATCAATCCAGCTAACAAACCTAGGAGACCTATTTTACCATGACTCGGATTTTGATAAAATTGAAGGGTGTAATACACAAAAATAGATATGAGTGAGAAATTAAATGCGTGTGGCATAGCTGCCTCATAAGTAGTATAATAGAATAAATTAGTTCCAATCCCAACTGCTAATAAAACAAGTGAAGTTATGTCTTCATCAAAAAAGTGTTTTAAGGTCTTTCTTAAAAAAAGCAGTCCCACTAGAACATAGAATAAAGCACTAAAAACCAATGCAAACCGATAAGGCATAGAATAGCCATCAGCTTCATAACCGCTTGCTTGTGCATAAATGTGAGCCATGCCAAAAAAAGGTGCATATAAGATGGACATCCCCATGGTCGTAATGATGGCTTTTTTCTTCAGGGGAGTTTCAATCGGCCAGATTAAGTCTTTAAACTTACCCGATTCATCATGAATAAAATCTAATGATAAATCTTGGTAAATAAATGTAGCTGGTAAGTAAGCATAATAGGATTTGATATCCCATTCTATGATTTTATCTTCTTGTTGCCACCTATGATGGCTAAAATTGATCAATAATGTAGATAAGAATATAAACCCAATTGAAAGAAGAGAGCATTTTTTTTTGGCCAACCTAAGAATCATGTAATCTAGTAGGGAATATGAAGTTTTTTACAGATCAAATGTACTAACCAAGCTGGTCCAATCATCAAAAACTGGATGTCTTTTAGAAATGATTGCTTTTTACATTCAATGTGATGATCCACTTTTTTCATAGCATTCAATTAAAAAGGTAAGTTATCTAAGTCCACATTGCCACCTGAAATGATAATGCCAACCTGTTGGTCTTTAAATAGTTCGTGGTTTTTGATAAGAGCAGCTAATGGAACAGCACTTGAAGGTTCAATAATGATTTTCATTTTTTGCCACATCCACTTCATCGCGCTAATAATTTCTGACTCTGAAACAGTGAAAATAGAGTCCAGATGGGTTTTCATGATTTCAAATCCAATTTCTCCTAAGCTTGTTCTTAATCCATCTGCAATAGTTTGAGGATTTAACATTGGAATAATTTCTCCCTTTTGAAAAGATCGATAAGCATCATCTGCTCCTTCAGGTTCTGCACCGTATACTTTTGCATTTGAAAAATATTTGGCTGCTAAACAGGTGCCTGAAATTAAACCACCCCCTCCAATAGGTGCAAAAATGGCATCTAAATCCGGATAATCTTCTAGAAGCTCCATTGCAGCGGTGGAATTTCCTTCGATCACATTTATATCATTATAAGGGTGCATGGCTGATGCACCCGTTTGATCAATTACCTTTTGTAGTGTTTCCTCTCTGTCTTTAAGAGTAGGAGGGCAGTCTATTACATTTGCACTATACCCAATTGTACTGTTTTTTTTGACAGTTGGAGCATTAGTGGGCATAACGATATATGCTTTAATGCCTGACATTTTTGAACTTAAAGCAACAGCTTGAGCAAAATTTCCAGAAGAGTGTGTGGCCACTCCCTTTTTTAATTCATCTTTTTTCATTTTAAGAAGACAGTTTGATGCTCCTCTCATTTTAAATGCCCCCATTTTTTGAAAATTCTCGCACTTAAAAAACACTTTACATTTCAACTTGTTATTTAATGTGGAAGAAGTTAGTACTGGTGTTCTATTGATGAATTTACTAATCCTCAACTGTGCTTTCTTTAAATCTTCTTTTTTTGGAAGTTTAACTTTATGTGTGATATTTTCCTGAAGCGTCTCGCTGTAGCTCATTGTGGCTTGCAATAATTCCATTTAAAGATACATATATTCCCTTATTAAGTAACTGAACCGCTGAAATCGCCATGCCAATATTAAATTCAGCATCAGAGTCTTTAAATGCATATGGTAAAAAAGAACCTGTTAGTACTATGGTTTTGTCCTCAATGACAGAAAGAAATTTAGCTGTATCTGTTATTGTGTCAGTGCCGTGAGTGATGATGATTTGCTCTTCATTTGATTTTTGACATATGTTCAATATTTTGTTTCGGTCATTGTCATTAAGCTTTGTGCTGTCTTTCTTGCATGCAGAAATGATACGGTAATCAACTGATAATGCTTTGTTGGATAATATTTGGTCTACAGCCGCATTATCAATTTCAAATCCCCAACCATTTATACTTTTTGGGTATTTCTTGTCAATTGTACCCCCAGTTTGTATAATTAAAATAGACACGACTTATGATTAGCTTACTCGAAATAAAAGAATTAAAATGAATAATTCACAATATTCTT
>CAZJVX010000233.1:0-2506 GCA_964549345.1 uncultured Flavobacteriales bacterium
CATGGTGGTATGGATTATATCATGGATTATAGATTGATCTATTGTTTAAGAAATGGATTGCCGTTAGATCAGGATGTTTACGATGCTGCTGAGTGGTCTGCTGTGATAGCGTTATCCAAAAAGTCAATTAAAAAGAATAGTAAGGGTGTCAAGTTTCCCGACTTTACGAGAGGAAAATGGGATGAATTAAAGAAAGTGAGTTATTACGTAAACTAAACTTCTACTGGGATGAGTTTGATCTCTGACTTAGTCAAATTATTAAATTCTTCGCCTAACTTCTCAATATCTTCGTCATCTACTTCAAACTTCCATTTGATTTCAATTTTGTCTACTGGGAAATGTTCCTCTGCTTTTTGCATCAATTTGAATATATGCATTACACTAGATGAAGCAATATAATTGAGTTCACAATCCATTAAAAAAGAACCTAAATCACTTGGCAGCGTATCCATCCAATTATTAATCGTTTCAAAAAAAGTAAGTGAATTTTCAGGAAAACAATTACCCTTTATGGTTAAAGCTCCATTTACATCTCCATTTATAAATGGGGTACATTTTGTTTCTTCAATGTATAAGTTTTCCATCATATTAAATTTTATCGATTTTAGCTTCAATGGTAATTAGTGACAATTCGTCATTAATTTTGGTCACCTGGTATTTGATTTCATTTTTAGATTTCATGGCCATGGTGATAATACCTAATCCTGCTCCACCTTTTTCAGAAATTTCACCATTAGTCAGTGTCTTAAGATAAATCTGTTTTACTCCAGCTTGATCTTCATTATTTAATCTGTTAATGGATTCAATAATACTAGTTATTTTATGATTCAAAATCAAGTTTGAAAACGATACAAGGTATTGATTGTTGAATTCTCCCATATTAAAAAAAGACAGTTGTTTTCCGTTGGGTGAGATTTCACCATGGTTTATAATATTTTGTAGACCCTCAATTAGGATGTTGAAAATATTTCTTACGGTTCTTTTGGCTGCGCCAATTTCAATTAAGTGCTCTTCGCTCTTTGAGCTTAAGTTGGTAATTTTTTCGGAATCTAATTCACCAAAATGAGTAAGAAAAAGGGTAGCATCTTTATCTTCAAAAAATTGCTGTGAATCTTTATACTTTTCTTTGCAGGATTCTAAAACATTCATCCTTTTGATGTTATTACAAAAATACACATTGTTTTTAAAGTTACAACATCCATTATTTATACAATTCTAAAATTGATTTTAAGTCATTTTTGACCTGCGTATTTTCAGATTTTCTGTAGCTGTAGATTAAGTTGGTCAACATCCTTTTCGTGATGTCTTTGTGATCACAAGGAATAAAGTAATATTCATTATAGTCTAATCTAATTTCTTTTAAAAAATCATCAATATCGCTGTGTTTTAAGATAACCCCTTTACTAAATGGATTTATGTAAAATAGAATATCCTCTCTTTTATATGAAGTCCCTGTATTCATCAACGAATTATCTCTTAGGTAACCTACAATAAAATGATTAGGTAAATTCACTCCTTTAATGGGTATATTCATGTGTCTTGCTAATTCAATATATAACATGGATATGGTGAGCGGATTTCCTCTTTTGTGTTGAAGTAAATGTCCAAATGAAGAGTTTTTAGGATCATGGTAGTTTTTCTTATCTCCTTTAACTTTGTAAATTTCATAGATTACCTGATTAATGAGTTTTACTTTTTCCATGGGAGTCATATTGAGATGGATATAAGGTTGAATATCTTTGATCATCTCATTAATCTCATGTTGAATGAAACTAGCTGTGATATTCGGAAAAAAATACTGATCAAGCTGAGTAACTCCGTCAATCAGTTTAACTGGAAACTTTAACCATTTTTCGTGTAATTTCTTTAAAGTACCGAATCCAATGTCGTGAATTAAATGTTCAGTTCTTGAAATGAATAAATCACCATAATTATCTTCAAACCTAGCTTTTTCTAGAGAAGGAATGCATTCAGGACCAATTTCCATCAACTTTTCTTTGATTTGATCAAAGATATTTTCATCCGGATCGTCAAGTAACCTGACCAGGGCTGCTATTTCATTGTATCCACTCACTTTGTTTTTTACGTACTTTTAAAATAAAAGTTGCTTATTGCGTTAATCTATGCAGGGTTAGTTCTATGAGCTGATCCACTGTTTTTTTATAATCTTTAGAGTAACTCTTGGAAAATCGGTTCGCAATGATGGCACAAACTGTAGCTGCTTCATGACCTAATAACGCGCAAAGACCATATAATGCCGAAGTTTCCATTTCAAAGTTGGTGATCTTGTTTCCTTTATATTCGAAACGGTTAAGATATTCATTCAAATTAGGCACTTTAGCACCTAATCTCAGTGATCTTCCTTGAGGACCATAAAACCCATTTGCTGTTGCTGTAATACCTTTATGCATGCCGTCACCTAACTTTTCTTTTAGAAAGTTGCTTCCCTTGACAAAATAGGGGCTATTAGCTGCAAATGGCCATGGGGTTTGCTGTAAAAACGCTT